>CAZSFB010000122.1:0-7725 GCA_964606035.1 uncultured bacterium
TTGCGATCTCTGTCCGAGCAGGTCAGGCGGCTGGAGAAGAAGGTCGAGCGCGAAAGGATTGTGCTGGCGGCACTGCCCGAACTGTCGCTCCGGATCGTCGAATTCGCCCGCGAACACGGCCGGGTCACCATCGGCGAGGCGATCAAGCTGACCGGCGCCAGCCGCAACACGCTCAAGCAGCATTTCCGGGCACTGGTCGAACGGCGCACGCTGAACCAGCACGGCAGTGGCCGCGGGGTCTGGTACGACCTTCGCTGACAGGCCACTGGACCACAAGGCTGGGTCGTCTATGACTAGGAATATCAAGCGTGGTAACAAAACGAGTCGTGAAACAGTTCTCTGCGTTTACGTGACACTTCCTGTCACGCGGATCGGCTAATCTTTCTTTTGTGATGAAAACCCAAGCCCCCCGCCTCTCCAAATCCCGTTACATGTACGGCCTACAGTGCCCCTTGAGGCTCTGGTATCACGTTTTTGAACCGGAACTGGCAACGGACATCGACGACGTCCAACAGGCCATATTTGATACCGGGCATGAGGTTGGGGTGCTGGCACAGCAGCGTTATCCGGGCGGTGTGCTGGTAGAGGCCGATCATGCCCATACCGAACTCGCACTCGAACAAACGGCGAAATTGCTTAATGACCCGACAGTGCCCGCGATCTACGAGGCGGCGTTCATGTACGGGAACGTACTGGTTCGAGCGGACATTATTGAGCGCATCGGCAAAGACCGTTGGAATCTGATTGAGGTGAAATCGGGTACCGGTGTGAAAGCAGCTTTCGAGGACGACCTTGCGCTTCAATACTGGGTGCTCAAAGGCGCGGGCCTCAAGGTCGAATCGGCCGGAGTCATGGTGCTAAACCGTGGATACGTATTCGACGGAAAGAAGCTCGATCTCAAGAAGCTGTTCCGCTTACACGACCGGACCGATCTGGCCAAAGAGAAACAGAAAGACGTGGGAGTTCGCGTTGAAGATCTGCTGGCCATGCTGGCGAGAAAGAAGGCGCCAGATATCCAGCTTGGACCTCACTGCGAAGAGCCGTACAAATGTCCATTTTGGGCCCATTGTACCAAGGGGATGACTTTCCCAAAGCATCCGGTCAGCGAGCTTCCCCGGTTGACCGAGCCAAAGCTTGAAAAGTTAACGGCGCTGTCGGTTACCGAGGTAATTCAGGTACCGGACGACTTCCCCCTGAATACGATGCAGCGTCGGGTCGTTACGGTCGTCCGGTCGGGTAAGCCCTGGAATTCAGGCGGGCTTGCCAAACTGCTTGAGGCGCTGCCGGGTCCGGTCCATTACCTCGATTTCGAGACCATCATACCGGCGATCCCGCGGTTTGCCGGTACAAGGACGTATGACCACATCCCCTTCCAGTGGTCGCTTCACATTGAAGAAAACGGCAATGGTCATGCTCACCGAATGTTCCTTGCGGAAAGTGCAGACGATCCGCGCGAGCCGCTGGCACTCAAACTGATCGAATCCGTGGAGAAGGAAGGCGTTATCTGCACATACTCGGGTTATGAAGCACGGGTGATCCGGCAGTTGGCTGCCGACCTTCCCCAACTGAAGAAGCCGTTGGACAATCTGCTCGAACGGTTGTGGGATCTCCTGCCTGCTATCCGTACGCATGTCTATCACCCGGATTTTCATGGCTCGTTTTCAATTAAAAAAGTTCTTCCGGCACTTCTGCCTGAGATGACCTATGAAGGCATGGAAGTGGGTGGCGGTATGGAAGCCGGTGCTGCCTTTATGCGGATGATCTCGACCGACGACCCCAAGGAAAAGAAGCGGCTGGAGAAGGCGCTCCGCGACTACTGCGGGCAGGACACGCTGGCGATGGTGATGCTCAGGGAACGGCTGATGGAGGGGTGAGGGTGGAAACGGAGCTTTCGTTAAGTTCAGTTACGGTTATCGACCGGCTTTTCTCAGATATTAGGGCTATGCACAACGGCCAAACGAGAGTGATCCCGACGGGCTTTCACGCGCTGGACAAAATCATTGGAGGGGTGCAACCGGGTGATCTGATAATCGTTGGGGGATTTCCTGGAGCTGGGACAACCTCATTTATGATGGGGATAATTCGAAATCTGATTGACCGGAATCTCCCGGACCGTGAGGCTCCACCGCTGCTGGTATCTCTCACCGATGCAAGACCGGAGCGATGGATGCTTCAGATGCTTTCGATCGAAAGTGGGCTAAGTGAAGATCAATTAGTGGACGGAGTGGACGCCGAAACACTCACAGAATCACGTCGAAAAATCGCCGCTTATCCGCTGGCTTTCAGCTGCAATTATGCGCAGGACGTATCTAACCTTGAAGAGCAGATTGAATCGATAACGAACAGAGTGGAGGGCGATCCCCGCCCGGGGATCCTTTTTGTTGACCGGATCGAAGACCACTACCCATCCGATCCTTGGGGGGCGGGCCTGCTGGACAGGAAAGAGCGGATTGCCGGGACCGTTTCGGCATTGAACAAGCTCGTATCCTCAAGCGGGTGGGCGGTGGTTGCCAGCACACGGTTGGTCGGTGAGAGCCGGGTAAGCCGGGAGATAACAAAGCTGCCGACTCTTAGGGATATCTGCGATCCAGAAATCATTGTCCATGCAGCCGACAAGGTGATTCTCCTGCATCGGCCGGAGATGTATGTCACGCCTGATGAGGCGGCGAAGAAAGACTGGATGCACAGGATGAGGGTTCGCGTTGCCAGGAATCTGTCGGGGAAACCCTCGGTATGCTCGATGAGGTTTTTGCACGATAATATGAGACTTGAAGAATGGAGATGAGCGGTCGCCTTTAAGCGATCCAGAGCGGCAGGCGCTTCGTGACTACTGCGGCCAGGACACGTTGGCGATGGTGAAGCTGAGGGAAAAATTGATGGTGCTCGAAGGCAACTAATGGTAAAAACCTCGAAAAGGAGAAGTATCGATGTCGACACAGGTGTTGAAGGACAATCACGGGAAACGAATTGGTGAAATCAGGGAAATGTCTGGACGTCTCGTCATTTTCGACTCGCACGGTAAGCGGCTGGGAGAATACGATCCAAAGACAAACGTAACCAAGGATAGCCACGGCAAGCGGATCGGAGAGGGGAACCTCCTGACGACGCTCTTGGTTAGCCTTTAAATCCTCTCAGGCTTGAAAACTCGCGTGATTCGAATGGCGACTTGCCGTCTGTGACCAACATTCTAGGTTGATCTGGACTATCGGCGCCGATCTAATATGCGCTAATGCCACCCTTCTGCGGGCGATCTTGATCTAAGACGCGATGGGAAAGATGCGTCTGGCTTAAGTAATCAGGGATTACTTGAGCCAGTGCACACTGGTGATGGCAAAACTCCGGAGATAGCTAATGGTGGAAAGCAGGGTGTAATTATGCCTAGCAAGCAACAGGTCTTTTTAGTCCGATTTCAGAATGGCTGCCTAAAACATTCGATTCAACAAAATATTGTTGGCATGGGGTGGTCCGAAGTCTACGGTCTACTGAACAGGCAACTTGAATGGGATGATTTTAAAAATCTCATTAGACCACATCACAAAGGCGGTGAACGGTCGTTAGGCGCTTCCGCAGGAAGCCTATGGCGATTTATCCGAGATATAAAAAAGAATGACTACATTATTGTGCCAACTCAGGGCGAATTTTATGTAGCACGTGCAGTAAGCAACGATGCGCGTCACGAAGTTTCTGGGATTACGACTGATGACGCGTATCGTCGCGACGTCGAATGGTTGAACGACAAAAAGGCGCTCCCGCGAACATATGCTACTGCGCTATTGGTTCGAGGGATGAAAGCGTATCAGACGTGCGTCCAATTTGATCAAGAGATGATCAAAGAAGTCGAAGATGCTTTGCATAGAACGGGACCAGTGAATTTTACTAGGTTTGTGGCGGACGGAGCACGCGACGCGGTAGCTCATTCTTTGCTGCATGCTGCCGATGATCGGCAACTAGAAGAGCTGGTAAGAAAACTAGCGATATCCACGGGAGCACGGGCCGTCACCCAGGCGAGAAATAGCGGAAAACCAGGCGACGCGGACGTAATTGCCGAATACGACATAAACCCATCGGACGATCCTCTCTCGACACTCCGTGTTGCCTTCCAAGTCAAAAAGCACCAAGGCACCACCGGAGACTGGGGCATCAATCAACTTATCCTTCGGATGTCGGCAGATCCATCCATCGTTCGTGGATGCCTAGTGACTACAGCAAACGACATTAGCGAGGACGCCAAAAAACTGATTAGAGATGCAAAAGATAACTTTCCAATAACTATAGTCACCCAAAATCAACTTATCGATTGGATATTGTCGGTTGGTCTTGACGCATTATCAATTGACTAGAGGCCCAACGTTGAGTTGCTCATTTTCATTATGATTTTCCGCGTCCGGTCTTGATCTTGTTCCGCAGAGGGTCGAGTTTATCGATTAAATAAGGCTCTAGCGCATACGCCAAGTGGCCATACCCTTTTTCAAATCCAATGGTCATAAGAGAGTCGATATCTTTCCAGTCATCGCGAGCTATCCAAGCTTCGGATTTAGAATTCGGGTCTCGCATTAAGTAATTTTTCAGTCGGGCGCCTAATCCAGCTCCCTCATAGATACCAGAACCTGTTGATGCGGCAACACCCACGTAAATGACGTCTGATCCTTTGAGCAAAGCGTACACACCCTGCTTGGTGTGATTAGGCCACGAGCCTGCTCCAGGTAATTTCCATGCGTCAGACCACGCTGGCGGTGCCATGTTAATTATCGCAGCATTCCAATGCAGCTCAAAAAATGTACTCGTATTTTTAATAAGGTCGTTAACGGTGGAACTCGGCACGATCGTTCTCCTCATTTCGAATTTATATAACGGACCGTATCACAAGAATTGCAAGACTGTGAATTAGTTAGTTCGTGCAATGTGGATCGCCTCTCCTTTCACCATCGCCCTCAACCGCTTCGGCCCCACGACCTTCGCCGAGCTACCGAACGACAGCACCCAACCAACGAGCTGATCGGTAACCGTGCAGGTCATCACGAGTTCCACTTCGGTGTCGCTGATCTTGCGGAACTTTTGGGAAGGGTGCCACTGGTGCTCTTGAGCATAGGCGCTTGCTGTGCCGTTAAAGCGGATGCGAACTTTCTCAGGTTTCCCGCCGACAAATACGCCAAAAGAGTTCTGGAGATCCCGCTGAAGCGAGGTCGGATCGGGGGGAGTAAATGTTGTCTGGGTGACGATAACGTCTTTGATCCGGGGGAGGGCGAATTCCATCCGGTAGCCCTTTCCCACATGATCGGCGAGCAGATACAGCCGTCCGCCGGCCATGTTCGGTCCGGCGATCAGGGCGATCGGCCGGACTTCATGGGACCGGACCTTCGCACCGGGCTTTTCGTAGTGAACGATAGCGATCCGGCTTTCGGCCAGCGCACGGTGCAGGGCTTCGAGCACCGGCAGATTTTCAAGGCGCGTCGGTTGAGTCATGACCAGGGACCGGTCCAAGCCGTCGAACTGTTTCTTGAGTAACGGCCCTGCCGTCTCCTCTATACGGTTCCGGACACGCTTGAGAGCGTTGGCATGGAGACCGTGTCCGGATTGCCTGAGGACCGTCTCTCCGAGGATGATCGATCCCACTTCAACAGCGTCAAATCTGAGTCTCCACATGCGCCGGGTGTCGTCGTTGATCCGGTAGCGACGGCGCTCGCGCGCCTCTTTGGGCGGTGCAATCTCCACTATTCCAATCTTGACGCAGTCGTCGGCGTACCGCCTGACGGTACGCTCATCCACGGACGACATGAGCTGGGCGAGTTCCTCTACGGTGGCCCCGTTCGCGTCCGCCTCGTCCAGTTCGCGCAGCAGGTTCCAGATCCGCTCGAAATAGTCTTCCCGCGAAGCCTTCCGCGCTAACGGTTTCTTCCTTGCCATGGCGGAAATCTATGCGGTTTCGGGAAAACGGGCAATGGAATCCGGTGACATATCCTGTCACGTCACGCTTCCAATATAGTTGCGGTAGGTGGATCATGGATACGTTTGTGCGCGTACGTCTTGCAGGTCTTGTTCTGGTTTTGGCCCTCTTTTTTGTTAGCTGCGGCGACGAGGGCAAGTGCGGCAAGGCATGTGGATGGGATCTCGGATTCGAGCGCGGCAACGGTCCCAACAAGGTGTGCTTCTGCCAGACCAGCGATGGGAAGATTTATGGTCCGGTGCCGATGAGCGAAGAAGAGCCGGATACAGAGGCCAGTTCCCCGGAAACGGGCGAGACACCATGATTCTGCTCCCAGTGTTGTTGGCGCTGTTTTTGTCCGTTCTTTCCGTTTTGATGCTGATTGGCGCGTGGACGGCTGGAAGCTGGTTCCTCTTCACGATCACTCTGGCCATCAGTTCTGTCGTGCTCGGCATCCCGTTTCTTATTGTCCTGTCGCTGCTTTTCCACCTCGTTTGGGGAAGTTCGGATGCCGAAATGCGTGGCTAGCCTGTGAAGGTTCCACAGGCCTAACCGAGACCCGGTACGGCCATATGAGGACCCTCCGCCAGCACCGGGTTGGTGCCGCCGCGATAATCCAGTGACACATCCTGTCACGACGGGAAGCCATAATAAGACTTTCGAGGAGCAGAGTATGGAAGCGAATTGTGAGCAACTGGGTGACTGTAGCCTCTGTGGGCGAAGTGTGCCGGTCAATCATCCTTGTATGGAAGTAGGATTTACATTCTGGAGGTTCAAAAGGGCTCAACCGGGAGCGTTGGGAGAGATGGTTGCGGACGAGCAGGATCACCAGGACGCGCTTTGGATCTGTATGCATTGTGCTGAACGGCTCGGTTCGACCAGGAATATCGACGTGATGGAAAAGGTCAGGCGGATCGCCAGAGAGGTTTTGAGGGCTGACCCGGTGGTCGTTTTGACCCAGCAAGAGGCGGCAAAATTCGACGAGTTTGGCTGGCTACTGCCGGGCGGATCGTGCTGATGGGCACTGGCTCAAAAATTAAAATAAAATTAACGACCAGCCCTTGTGAAATAGTTCCATTTTTAACTACCGGTAATTACGTAGATATTTGGCAAAATGTAAATTAACAATTTAGGTGTAAATTCAAACCGTTAATCTTCGAATATATATAGGGTGAAGGACAAAATCCCTCCGAAGCATCGTCCGAGGGCGGCTATCGCTGCCCGAAAAAGAAGCAAAAATAGGCCGCCAGACGTTGGGATTTTCTGGGTTGTTAAGGGCCGGGAGGGGGCGGTCGTCCTGGTTGAACGCCGGATGCCAATGGAGAAGGCGGAGCGGTTTGGCCAGTTCCTGAACTTCCCGACAGGTCACATGGATGCTTGGGAGGCATTCCTGGATACTCCCGAGTTCGCGTTCTCGGATTACGAATACGACGACTGGCCGAGAGGCCGGATTCTTTACGACTCGGAAGCCAAGAAGTTCATCGTTTATCACGATCTGAAGGTCCGGCCATTCCTGAACCAAATCGTACGGCTGTTCAGTCTGCCTAAGAGACGGACGGTGTTCCGTCGAGATCATCATTATCAATCAAAAGAGTCGCTATCGGGGCTCTAACGCCGAGTCGGTCGTAATACGCAGCTCGCCCGTGAACGTGAAACCCTAAAATCGTGCAGGAGACCAGCATGAGCCGATTTGTCCATCTCAATGTACGCACCCATTTCAGCAGCGATGGGATCATACGACCTTCAGAATTGATCGAAAACGTACGCGCGAAAGGAATGGAAAGGGTCGCCGTGACTGATTT
>CAZSFB010000123.1:0-5002 GCA_964606035.1 uncultured bacterium
ATTCGCTGGCGCGGCCTCCGAACTGGGACAGGCCCTTGTCACAAATCCGTTTGATGTCGACCGCACCGCGGATGTGATCATTCTTGCGCTTGAAATGCCTGGCGAGGAGAAAGCCTTCCGGATGCGGGCACTCCGCCAGCGGGTGGGGGAATATTCGGTCCAGAGATGGTTCGAGGATTTCATCAGTGTCCTGTCCCGGAAAGATACCGCGGTAAACCTGAAACTTGCCCGGCCGGCCACACCACGGGAGGTCCTGGGGAAACTGGTTCCGGGAGCACCGCTGGTGCTCCTGCTGGATTATGACGGAACACTGGTACCGTTTGCTGACCTGCCTGACACCGCGGTGCCCGACAGGCCCTTGCTGCAGCTTCTGGGAAATCTTGCATCCCGGAAAGATATGGCGGTTCATATCGTAAGTGGACGCAAGCGGGAGTTCCTGGACCGGTGGATGGGCGGTCTGGGGCTGGGTCTCCACGCCGAGCACGGATTCTGCTCCAGGGAACCCGGCCAGGACGAGTGGGATTGCTCGCTGGAGGCGTCCGGCGACTGGAAGGGCCGGGTTAGGCGGATACTCGAAGAGTTTTGCTCGCAGACGCCTGGTACCCTGATCGAGGAAAAGACGACCTCTCTGGTCTGGCATTACCGGATGGCGGACGCGGAGTTTGGCTCCATGCAGGCCCGTGAGTTACGTCTTCATCTTGCAGAGGTTCTGGCCAACGAACAGGTGAGTGTTCTCACCGGGAGCAAGATTGTGGAGATCCGGCGCCAGGGTATTCACAAGGGACTGGCCGTGGCGCGGGCTCTTCGGAACGTGCCTACTGGTTGCCAGACAATCGCCATTGGGGATGACATCACTGATGAAGACCTTTTTGCTGGTCTTCCACCGGGTTCAATCTCCATTCACGTGGGAAAGCGTCCGAGTATCGCAGGATTCCGGTTCTCGCGGATTTCCGAGGTACGGGAGCTACTGAAGCTGCTTGCGGAGAGGTGACCGAACCTGATCCAGCTTCGAGTTGACACCCATATCGCACTTGTGTCACCCGGTATCCAAATGCTGTTCATCAATCGGTGTGCAGACCAAGGAGACAGGAAAAAATGAAGACGATTCGCAGCGGCCTTCTGGCAATGATGCTTGCGGCCACCTCTTTCGCCCTTCAGGGGTGTGGCGACGATCCGGGCGAGGCTTTCGTTCCTGGTGATTACGTGATCGGTGTCATGGCGACCGTTCCTTCTGGAATGTTTTCCGCCACGGAAATCAGCGATGACATTTACGGTTTCGGGTTTGGCGAGATCACGGTCAATGATGACGGCACCATTACGGGCGGTGCCACCTTTACCACCGTTGGCGAGCCGGTCCTTGAGGGCAGCGTGAAGAGTCTGCCGGATGTCGATGGGGAGACGGTCGAGATTACAGGAACCGTTACCGGAACCACCTACGAGATCGTCTTCGATTTCGGGGGAGATTTTGAATACACCAGCACGGGAACGATCTCCGACCAAGGCGTTTTGACAGGCGATTTCAACGGCCCGTCAGAGTTCCCGCTGAACGGGGCCACTGGTGGCGTGGTTCAGCAGGGTGAGGTGGCAGTAGCCTGCGGCGGGTTTCTGTGGGGTGACGACTCTGAGCCACTTGATGGCGGGAACGCCATCTTCCTCCTGAACGGGGATACGGTTTTCGGCATCCTTGGGAGCTCCTGACCGGCGAGGCCAGCTTCGTCGGAACCTGCGACATCGAGGGGTGTATGGACGCAGAGGGCAAGATCGTGGCCCAGATCGACTATCCCGGTGTCCCGTCAGAGGTCACATTCAGTATAGACATCAGCGGTGGCGCCGAAGAGACGCCGGGCGGCACCAGCTGGGGACTTGACGGCGATGGTGACGATTCCGCAGATGATTACCACATTGAGTTTGGTGGAAACACAGGAAGCTGCTTCGGCGACCTGTAGTTCCGGTTTCTGATAAGCTCCAATGAAGGGCCGCCCATCCGGGCGGCCCTTTCTGTTTCAGGTGTGCGTGGCTTCCAGGAAATCAGTCGCCCGTGGGGATATCCTTGAAGGGGAGCCCCTTGTCGGCGCGCATATCGGGGGCGAGCCCAAGCACCCGTTCGCCGACGATGTTGCGGAGCACCTCGTCGGTGCCGCCTGCGATCCGCATGCCGGGCGAGAAGAGATACATGGTCTGCCACATGGCGGAATTGGCAGCCGGGCCTCCGAGCGTTGCACCCGCGGGGCCCTGAAGCTCGCAGGCCAGATCACCCATCTCCTGCATGGCGGCGGCGAGAACAAGCTTGCCGGTGGAGGCCTCCGGGCCGGGCATCGTTCCCTTCGAGAGGGCGGTGATAGCCCGCTGGCCGGTATACTGAAGGCCGGTCGTCCGGACATAGATATTGGCAAGCCGCTGGCGGACACTCGGGTCATCCAGCGCACCGGTGCGGCGCGCCAGTTCCAGCAGGCCATAGAACCCCATACCCATGCCGCCGCCGGAACCACCCATGCCGATGCTCATGCGCTCGTTCATGAGCGTGGTGAGTGCCACGGTCCACCCGCCATCGACCGCACCGAGGCGGTCGGAGTCGGGGACGCGGACATCGGTGAAGAACACCTCGTTGAAATTGGCTCCGCCGGAGATCTGCTTTATGGGCCGGACTTCAACGCCCTTCGCCTTCATGTCAACGATGAAAAACACCATCCCCTTGTGCTTTTCCTTGCTGAAATCATGCCGCGCCACGAGAATGCCGAAGTCGGAGTAGTGTGCGCCGCTGGTCCACACTTTCTGGCCATTCAGAATCCAGTAATCTCCGTCGCGCTCGGCCCGCATCTTGAGGCCCGCAAGATCAGAGCCTGCGGCGGGTTCACTGAAGAGCTGGCACCAGATCTCATCGCCCCTGAGAAGTGGTTTCAGGTACCGTTCCTTGTGCTCCTTCGAGCCGTGGGCCATGAGGGTCGGGCCGCACATGCCGTGACCGATCGCGAAGATGTTCTGGCCGGTACGGTATTTCGACTCTTCCTGCCCCCAGATGACTGCCTGCATGGGGGTTGCACCGCGGCCGCCATACTGCTTGGGCCAGGTGATGCAGGCCCAGCCCGCATCCGCCTTCTTGGCCTGCCAGGCTTTTGCCTCGCGCACGACGGCCTCGTCTTCACGCTCTGAGAATGGCATGCCGCCGTCTTCGCCCTTCAGATCAACCTTCTTTGCATTCTTTTCGAGCCAGGCCCGGGCCTCCGCCCTGAATGCCGCCTCTTCCGGTGTATCGTTGAAATCCATGTGAATGATCTCCAGTGGTTCTGTGTGTGGATGTTTCAGGCTGCGTTGTTAGCGAGACGGTCAATGAGCCGCTCCCGCCACTCGCCGGCACTTCCCAGGGCGAGGGCAAGCAGCTTTGAGCGCTTGAGGAGCAGGTGCGCGTCACATTCCCATGTGAAACCGATGCCGCCATGCACCTGGATGCTTTCCCTCGAGGCGAATTCAAAAGCGTCCGTTGCGGCCACCCGGGCCGTCGCCGCTGCCACCGGCAGGTTCTGGTTGTTCTCAAGCGCCCACGCGGCGTAGTAGCAGTTTGATACCGCCACCTCGTTGTTCACCAGCATGTCGACGATCTTGTGCTTGATCGCCTGGAAGGAGCCGATGGGGCGACCGAAAGCATACCGGGTCTTCGCATAGTCGCGGGCCATCTCCATCGCCCGGCGCGCTCCGCCGATCTGCTCGAAAGCCATTAATACCGCCGCCCGGTCGTAGAGTTTCCCGATGATACCGGCTGCGCCTCCCTCGGTCCCGAGCAGTTCAGCAGGGGTGTTCTGGAAGGTGATGGTTCCCTGCGCCCGGGTGAGGTCCATACCCGGGACCTTCGTACAGGTGACACCATTTGCCTTCAGGTCGGCAATCACCAGCGAGCCGCCTTTCACCGCAACGATAGCGAGCGTCGCGTTGGGGCCGTCTGTTACCGGAGTTTTTGTGCCGGAGAGTTTTCCCCCCGAATAGGTGGATAAGAGCTTTTCCAGCCGGGGCACACCGGCTCCTTCGGCGAAGGCGAAAGTGCCGATGGCCTCGCCGCTAGCCAGTCCAGGCAGGTATTTCTTCTTCTGGTCCTCGCTGCCTGCAAGCAGGATTGCCTCGGCGCAGAGATAGATGGAAGATGAAAATGGCACGGGTGCCACGCAGTAGCCCATTTCCTGTGCGAGCAGCACCAGCTCAAGATAGCCGAATCCCTGTCCGCCGTAGGATTCGGGTATGGCGGTCGCCTGCCATCCCTGGGCAGCCATCTTCTTCCACAGGTCCCGGTCGATTCCCTCGCCGGACTCCATGGTTTTCCTGACGCGCTCGAACGAGGCGTTCTCCTTGAGGAATGCCGCGGCTGTCTTCTGCAGCAGCTTCTGGTCGGCTGAAAAGTCGAAGTTCATCCCTTGTTCTCCCTGATGCGTCTTGCCGCCGGAACCGTTCCGGTCGAAAACTGACGCGGGTGTCATTCTGCCCCTGCATCAGAGGGAAAGGCAATGAAAAAGATTGTGGGGGGGGATGCCTTTTGACGGGGCTAGCGGCCGCCGGGGAGCCGGATCTCCTCGACAAGCTTCTGGACGTCTTCAGGTGGCGGTGGAGTGAGCGAGCTGACAATGACAGTTGCCGCTGCGCTGAGCACCATGCCGACCGTGCCGATACCTTCGGGGGAGATACCGAACCACCAGTGGGCGGGTGTGTTCAGCTCCGGGCTGATGAACTTGAACTTCATGATGTAACCGAAAGTGAAGACAAGCCCGGTAAGCATTCCGGTGATGGCGCCTTCGCGATTCACTCGCTTCGAAAACACTCCGAGCACGAGCACGGGAAAGAATGTCGCAGCAGCGAGTCCGAAGGCGAAAGCCACCACCTGCGCCACAAATCCGGGCGGGTGGATTCCGAACCAGGCGGCTGCAAGCACAGCAGCCCCGGCGGCGACCCGAGCAAAAAGGAGCTCTCGCTGGTCGGTGATGCCCGGCAGCAGGGCTTTCTTCAGAAGGTCGTGCGAGAT
>CAZSFB010000123.1:5012-7721 GCA_964606035.1 uncultured bacterium
TGACGAGAAGAAGCCGTGCGGCGGTGGAAAGTGCAGAGGGAAGGCCCCCGGCAGCAACCAGGGCGATGACCCAGGCGGGCAAATGTGCGATTTCCGGATTCGCCAGCACCATGATGTCCGGGTCGATATAAAGCTCATTGCCAGATGGAGCCGGGGTATTTGCAAGAAGCCTTTCGCCAAGGGGGCCGGCTGCTCCTGTGAACACCGGTTTGCCGGTGAAGGAGTCACCGGCCGCATAGGTGATCCTGCCATCCTTGTCCTTGTCCACCCAGGCGATGAGCCCGGTCTGTTCCCACCGGCGGAACCAGTCGGGTGTCTCGATATAAGGTGTGCGGCTTACGGATTCGATCAGGTTCACGCGGGCGAAGGCGGCCACGGCGGGAGCCGTTGTATAAAGGATGGCGATAAACAGCAGCGTCCAGCCTGCCGAAATGCGGGCGTCTCGGGCGGTGGGTACCGTAAAAAAGCGGATGATGACATGGGGCAGGCCCGCCGTACCGATCATCAGTGCAGCCGTAATGCAGAAAACATCCACCGGCGATTTTTGCCCCGAGGTATAGGCTCCGAACCCAAGCTCGGTGGTGAGCCCGTCCAGCCGGTCGAGCAGATACTCACCACTGCCAAGGAGACGCGCCCCGAATCCGGTCTGGGGGAGGGGGTGGCCTGTCAGCATGAGCGAGATGAACACTGCCGGTACGAGGTAGGCGAAGATCAGTACGCAATACTGGGCCACCTGCGTGTAGGTGATTCCCTTCATGCCTCCCAGCACGGCGTAGGAAAAGACAATCACCATTCCCACAAGGACACCGTGGTCGATGCTCACACCCAGAAACCGGGAAAAGACAATGCCGACACCACGCATCTGTCCGGCCACGTAAGTGAAAGAGACGAACAGCACACAGACGACCGCCACGAGCCGGGCGGCAGTTGAGTAATACCGGTCCCCCACGAAATCCGGTACCGTGAACTTTCCGAACTTCCGGAGATACGGGGCCAGCAGCAGGGCCAGGAGTACGTATCCGCCAGTCCAGCCCATCAGGTAGCGAGAGCCGTCGCGGCCGTCGAAGGCAATGAGTCCGGCCATTGAAATGAAGGATGCCGCGGACATCCAGTCAGCGGCGGTGGCAAGGCCGTTCGTCACCGGGTGGACGCCCCGGCCTGCCACATAGAACTCCCCGGTGGAGTCAGCCCGCGACCAGATGGCGATACCCACATACAGGGCGAACGACAGGCCGACGATGAGGTAGGTCCAGACCTGGATGCTCATGGTCCGTCCCCGTCGTGATGTTCGTGGCGGCGGGGCCGGTCAAGACCGTATTTGCGGTCCAGTGCGTTCATGCGGACCGCGTAAACGGCAATGAGCAGGACGAAGATGTAAATGGAGCCCTGCTGGGCGAACCAGAAGCCGAGCCTGAATCCGAAGAACCGGAACTGGTCCAGCCAGTCGGCCCACAGGATTCCAAATCCGTAGGAAACAATGAACCAGATCGTGAGCAGCAGGGCAATCAGCCTGAGATGCTCGCGCCAGTAGGCACGGGTATCGGGGGTATTCGCTCCGGTCATGAGACCGGTTCGTATCCGGGGATGGGGGGCAGGAGCAACAGGAAGGTGCTGGCGGATCTGCCTGGTTCCACCGTGCGGGGCTGGCAGGTGACTGCCAGCCCCGGTGGTGGAATTACCCGATGACTGTTATTAGAGGCAGCCAGTGCCTTCTGGATTAGCAGTGGCGATTTCGCATTCGATGACGGACATGACGTAGTCCTGCGGTTCGTCACCAGCGATCCCGTCGTAATAGACGATGATGTCCCAGGTTTCGGTCTCGTCGTTGTAAGACATATCGGTGATTTCGAGCGTCACCTCACCGTCCTCACCTTCAAGGGTCACATCAATGCTGTCCTCGCCGGTGAACTCCCAGGTGCCTTCATAGCTCGCCCCCCGGTTGAAGTTGACACTGTCATAGAGGGAGCCGGAAACGAGGATGTCAGCATCCTCATCGCCGTAGAGGGCGATCTTGAGGGCGATGGAGCTGGTGCCAGAACTTTCCCAGTGTGTCGTGGCTGTCGCCCTCGTCGAACCCGACAAAAAGGCTTCGAGAGGATGTTGTTCGTCGGGGGCCTTCTTGTTGCTTCCGCACCCTGCGGCCGTGAGAAGGACAAGGGCTACTGTCGTTGCAATGGAACGCATCATCATGAGCTGGAACCTCCGTATGGTCAGGGCTGCTATTCACCCCGGTATCATGAGCCTCTTAAGCTAAAAGAGACGGGGCTTATGGACAACCCCGCTGACCCGTAAATGTGGAAAAAAGCATTGAGGTGCTGGTAGTCTCGTCTGTCCCGTTACGGAACGGGGAGAATGTTCTAAGGAGGCTTTGATGCCTATACGGGTTCTTCACCGGCTGCTGGTGTTCACGATAATCTGGGGAGGTTTCGCCCAGGGATGCGGGTCAGGAAGTCCATCGGACCCATCCGTGTTTGTGGCCGCGGTCATGGACAACCTGGAGGGCCCGACCCAGGCGGACTGGGGTTCTGATGGCCGCCTGTACGTGGCCACGCTGGACGGCACCATCTACGCCTACAGTTTCGATGACGACTACGGGATTACTGACAGACAGGTGATTGCAACCCTCACCGGCACGGATGCCCGCTTCATTCTCGGCATCGCGGGCAATCCGTTCGATCCGCCTGGCACGACCACCCTTTATGTGGCCCA
>CAZSFB010000124.1:0-7720 GCA_964606035.1 uncultured bacterium
TCCTGGATGTCCGTTTCCGTGGTGGCGGTTTCACGGGATTTGTCTCCGCCTTGTTCATGGGTCAGCCTCCCTACCAGTCTGCGCGGGAAACCCTTGCCCGCGCCAGCGTGGCCTATTTCGAACGCGCCCCGCTGATCCGGTCCTTCCCGGTTCCCCGGTTTGTCATACCGCTGGTTCCTCTGGGGCCAGCAATGCTGTCGCAGATCGTGGGAACTCTTGGGGGCATTCTCGTTCTGGTGTTTTATGGAAGATTCCACCCGACAATGTTTCTGTATCCTGTTGTGCTGGTGATCCAGGCGGCGGGTTTGTCAGGGCTGGCGCTGATGGCAACAGTCTTTTTTACCGAAAGGCGAGAGCTTCAGCCGCTCCTGCACTGGATGCTCCAGGCATGGCTATTCCTTTCGCCGGTATTCTATCCGCAGGAAATACTGCCGGGACTGCTGGGAAAGGCCTCCCTCGCCTTTAACCCCCTTTCCCAGTGGGCGGCACTCGGCCGTCTGGTTGTGATCGAAGGCCGGATTGGTGAACCACATTTATGGGCCGCCGCCACTGTTATAAACGGCTTTTTGCTGATGGCGGGTGTGTTCTGGTTCGGCCGCCGCCATCCACAACTGGTGGACCGGGTCTAGGTAAGGGTCAGTCGAAGCCGCAGGAACCTGCGCCGCGGGGATCGCCACAACTGCCACAGGGAATCGGCATGGATGTAGTTGTCTTGGGGCCTGGCGTGGCAGTCTGGGCGGAAAAGACCGAAAATTTCTTCTCCAGCTTTTCCGCACCGCATTTAGGGCACTCAGGTTTCGAAGCCCCTGTCACCAGGGTTTCAAACTCGTGGCCGCACTTGCTGCACCGGTACTCGAAAATAGGCATGAGAAAACCTCCACCTCTCCGGAAGGATAATCACAGACTGGAGTCTGTCCAGAGGGACTTAGACCATCTCGTACGCGGAAAAGTCCACATTCCGGGTCTTTCGCCAATAGGTAACGGTGTAGGTTGGCCAATTGTTGGTCACCTTGCCTGATTCGTTCACGTACCAACTGGAGCAGCCGGAGGCCCATACGCGGTTCTTGATGGAACCCTGCACCCACTGGTTGTATTCCCTTTGCCGCTCTTCTTTCGGATAAAGGTATTTCCGGTTTGTACGAGTGAGTCGTTCGACACATTGCATGATGTAATGAACTTGGCATTCGATCATGAACAGGATCGAATTGTGTCCCAGGTTCGTGTTCGGTCCATAAAGCATGAACAGGTTTGGGAAACCGGAAACGGTAATGCCGTAGTAGGCCTCTGCACCGTCTTTCCACACTTCATGAAGGTCGCGACCACCCGTGCCGGTAATGCGGACCGGAGCCAGGAATCCTGTGGACTGAAAGCCGGTACCGTAGATGATCGTATCCACTTCCCGCACAATTCCGTCTGTTGTCACAACGGCGTTTCCCGTGATCTTTTCAATAGGTGTAGTAACCAGTTCGACGTTCGGCCGCTCCATCGCCGGATAGTAGTCGTTGGTGATCAGGATGCGCTTGCAGCCAAGTTCGTAGTCCGGGGTCAGTGCCTTCCTGAGGCCAGGACTTTTGATCGAATCTTCAAGATGCTGGAGTGCAGCATTTTTGACCAGTTGTCCAAGAATGCTGTCCTGCTGCAGGGCGCCGAATCTCGCTTCAAGACTCCAGTAGATCCGGTTCCGGTTGAGCCATCTCCAGACGGGAAGCTGTGCAAAGAGTTTTTTTTCGAACTCCATGAACTGGCGATCAGGTTTGGGCAGAATCCAAGCGGGTGTCCGCTGAAAGACGTACAGTTTTTTGGCCTCGTCGGCCACGGGCGGGACGAACTGGATGGCACTGGCTCCCGTACCGATAACCGCAATGTTTTTACCCTTGAGACGATATTCGTGGTCCCAACGGGCTGAATGAAAGCTGTGTCCTCTGAAGCTGTCACGCCCTTTAATGCTTGGAAATGCGGGACGGTTCAGCTGGCCCATGGCGGCAACGAGGATATGGGCAAAATGGTCTTCGCCGCTTTTGGTCCTCAGGTGCCACGTGCCCGAATCTTCATCGAAGATCGCACTTTCGATCTCGGTGTTGAACCGGATCTTCTCCCGGAGCGCGTAACGATCTGCGACATGATCGATGTAGGCAAGAATCTCGTCCTGGGGCGGGAACATCCTGGACCAGTCCGATTTCGGGGCGAACGAGAACGAATACAGGTGTGAAGGTACATCGCAGGCGGAACCCGGGTAGCTGTTGTCGCGCCACGTGCCTCCGACGCGGTGTTCCTTCTCGAAGATCGTGAAGTGTTTGAAGCCCCGCTCCTGCAGCTTGATTGCCATGCACAGGCCGCCGAACCCGCTGCCGATGATCGCCACAGAGGGGAACGGGAGATTCTCCGGTATCCTGATGGGACTGGAGGCCGTTTTCTTCCCGGTTCTGGTATCCGCCATCTCGTTCTTCCTTCACTCCCGCACGTGCGGCTAGCGATCAAGACTACTGACACGTGTGTCATTTTTGCAACAAAAAAATCCCCGCCTCTTTCGAGGCGGGGAGGCCAACCCATAGCCCACCGACTCTTAGGCGTCCGTTTAACGGGACGCGGTCGTAATCACAGTCTGCTCGGCGAGGATCCGCTTGCCGATGACGGCACCCGAGAGGTTCACCCCCTCGAACACCGCGCCGGTAAGGATGGCGCCGGTGAGATCCGCCCGGGCAAGGTTCGTGTTCGTAAGAACCGCGCCAGTCAGATCGGCCCCGCGGAGATCAGCACCGCGCAGGTCGGCTCCGGAGAGCACTGCACGGCGGAGATTGGCTCCGCGGAGATTCGCTTTCGCGAGGTTTGCGTTGTCAAAGCGGGCGAGCTCGAGTTCCGCCCGGGCAAAGTTCGCCCAGCGGAGATCAGCTGCCTGGAACGAGCTCTGGCGGAGATCGCTACGGATAAAGCGCGCCTGCACCAGGGTCGATTCATCAAATGTAGACATGGGAATACTGGCGAAGGTGAATTCGCCGAGAACTGCCTTGGCTTGCGGCCAAGTACCGGCGATAACCGTCAGGTTCGAGAGATTTACGCCAGGGGTCTTCTGGGCCAAGGCTTCGTTCATGATCTGACGGGCACCGTTGTGCTCACGGACCACTTCGGGCGGCATCCAGTTACCCGCGACCATGC
Source organism: uncultured bacterium (assembly GCA_964606035.1). Classification (GTDB taxonomy): domain Bacteria; phylum JAGRBM01; class JAGRBM01; order JAGRBM01; family JAHCIT01; genus CAZMGV01. Next base: position 3,154 of record CAZSFB010000124.1, read on the forward strand.
CACGCGGCACTGGCCGGGCACAGCCGGCGGCGGTGAGGATGAATCCGAGTGTGAAACCGGCGATCATCATTGTCTTGCGCGTGTTCATTTCCCATTACCCTTTTCTAGTTCCGGGGCGGCCACGTGGGCCGCGTCTGGCATGACTAAAGCGAGGGGTGTGCCAAATGCTCGGATTATAAAAATATTAAATAATATCAGTGATTTATGTTTAGTTTGGCTGGCTTTTGACATATTCTCAAAATGAGAAGAACGACAGATTTCTCATTTTGAGATTCTTGTGATGGGAAAATATGGTGCTGGCAAACACTTGGACACGTTTCGACATGTAATTCCTGACGAGCAGGGGTGCCATGTATTTGAGGAGCTCTTTACTAAAGAGGTGTTGTTAACTATGTAGGCCGCCTCGTCCGGTGGCCCCCGTGGCCAGCAGACGGACGAAAGACAACTGAATATCGCGGGGACCAAATGCCCTATAAGGTTAGGGTAAGGGTCCCCGCCCAGCGACACGACTTCCGGTGGCCTTGAAGAGGCCGCCCTCTCCGGCAAGTCCCGGACGAGTTCAAGAAGCGTAAGGGAGTGTCAAACGATGTCGAAAAACGCTACTGGGCGCCATCGCCTGTGCCGAACCCTCGGAGGATGCATCTGGGGGGATCCGAAATGTCCGTCGCTTCGCCGTGCCTATCCGCCGGGAAGCCACGGCCCCAAACTCCAGCGCCGCAAGACCTCTGATTACGGACTCCAGCTCCGTGAAAAGCAGCGGCTCCGTACATACTATGGACTGCGTGAGGCGCAGTTCTTCAACACCTACCTGAAGGCGTCCCAGCTCAAGGGCAATACCGGCGAAAACCTGCTGGCTCTCCTCGAGCGGCGTCTGGATGTTGCTACCTACCGTCTTTATCTCGCGCCCACGCTACCGGCGGCCCGCCAGCTGGTGCTTCACGGCCACGTGCTGGTGAATGGCAAGAAAGTGGACAAGCCTAACTTCACGCTGAAGCCGGGTGACAAGGTGACGGTGAAGGACAAGACGAAGGCGAAAGAGTTTGTGAAGGCAATTGTGGAAAATCATGCCGGCTCGCCGCCCGCCTACTACGCCTTTGACGCGTCACTGCCTGGAGGCTCCCTGGTCTCCATTCCGCGCCGGGATGACATTCCATTCCCGGTCCAGGAACACATGATCGTGGAACTCTACTCACGCTGATCCCCCGCCGGACAGTGTGATGTTTGCGGGCCGTTCCCTTCGGGAGCGGCCCGCAGTATTTCATCTCGGCTGTGCGAAAAGACAAGCTTGTCCTTCTGAGCCCGCTCGCCATATACTCGCTACATGAGCGCTAACCCCTCCTTTGAGCCCTCAGCCGGATCGGTTGTTTCCCGCATCGTCAATGAGTCCTGTATGCATCAGCCGTCGCTCATGCCGGAAGGCCCGTGGTGGAAATACCTGGAGAGCAACTTCAGCGAGCGTGAGGAAGGGTTCGAACTCGACCTTCGTGACAGCCTGATGGTGAAATCCACTGCGGCGATGGACGTCGTGTCACGGACAGTTTCGTCCACGCTGATCGGGTTGACCTGCTTCGCGCCTGGTTTCAATCCGGTCACCCTGGCGAAAGCACTTGAGGACCGGCCCCTCTACGAGATGTTGGCGGATTCAGGTGACCCGAACCGGTTTTTCCGGCCACCCCCGAAAGATGTCCGTGTGAAGTCGAAGCGTGCGGGCTGGTACCTGTTTAATCCGGTGGATGGAGGCAAGGTGCTCGACCTGTCCTGGGAGAGTACCTACGAACCGCTGAATCCCCGTATCCGCAAGGATTACCTGTCTCACCGGAACAACCGGACCGTGACAGCACGATGCTGGAGGCACCGTGGGGGACCCCGGCCGACAATTATTGCCGTGCACGGATTCATGGCTGACGCCATGTGGATTAATGAGTGGTTTTTCGCGTTGCCATGGTTTTACCGGATGGGTTGCGATGTGGCCCTGCTGACCTTGCCGTTTCACGGTTCCAGACAAGCCAACTTTTCGCTATACCCGGGGCATGGGTTCTTCATAGGTGGCCTGTCGTGGATCAATGAGGCGTTCGGCCAGGCGATCATGGACCTGCGGGTATTCATGGACCATCTCACAGAAATTGGCGTGGAGCAGATCGGCCAGACAGGTGTGAGTCTCGGTGGTTATACGACGGCACTCCTTGCCACCGTCGAACCCCGGCTGAAGTTCGCCATTCCCAATGTTCCGGTTGTGAGTATCGCGGACCTGATCCTCGAATGGTTTCCTACGGGAACCGCCGCCCGGGCCGCCATGTTCCTTACGCGCAAATCGGTGAAGGAAGTTCGGCATGCACTCGCTGTGCATACACCGCTGACGTACAAGCCTGTACTGCCGAAAGAGCGTCTCATGATTGTTGGTGGTGTTGGCGACAGGCTGGCCCCGCCTAAGCACTCGAGACTGTTGTGGGATCACTGGGGGCGGCCCAGGATCCACTGGTTTCCCGGCAACCACATCCTGCATCTCGACAAGGGCGACTATCTCAAGCAGCAGGCGATATTCCTGTCGGAGATTGGGTTCCTTCCGGCGGAACGCGGCCGGACCTGAAGGCCGGTCACGGAGGCCGGGGCACAAAGACTGGAGCCACCTGTCGGAATCGAACCGACGACCCTCGCTTTACGAAAGCTAATTCTTACCCCCGCCAAGCTATCACCATTTCCGTTAACTCCCTGAAAAATATCGTTATTTGCCTGAATAGTGCCCTTTTATCCCGCACTGATTTTCATGTTGTACTCTGCAAGGTGATTGCTATATGATTGCTAGCCATGAAAGCCAAACTCACCAAGCGTTACGTGGAAGCTGTCGAACCCGGCCCCAAGGATCAGTTTATTTGGGATACCGACCTGCCCATGTTCGGGGTCAAGATCACGCCCAAGGGCAAGCGAATTTACCTTGCCCAGTACCGGATACACGGCAGGTTGCGGCGCTACACAATCGGCAGACACGGGAAAGGTTTCACCCCTGAAGAGGCCCGGAAGGAAGCGGTTAAGCTGTTCGGGCAGGTGGCCACGGGGATTGATCCGGCTGCAACCAGAAACGCCCTGTCCAAGGAAATGACCGTCTCGGAACTATGTGACCTGTATTGGAAAGAGGGGACCGGCCACAAGAAAGAGAGCACGCTCGTCAGCGACAAGGGCCGGATAGCCGGGCATATCAAGCCGGTGCTCGGGCGGATGCGGGTCGGGGACGTGGAGGCCGCCGACGTTCAGCGGTTCATGCTGGCCGTGGCCAAGGGACAGACCAGGAGCAACAAGGAAACCGGCAAGAAAAGAGGGCGTTCCATTGTCCGGGGCGGGAAGGGTGTCGCCAACCGTTCCCTCATACTGCTGTCGGCAATCTTCAATTTCGCCATCATGCGGGGAATGAGGCCGGACAATCCCTGCCGTGGGGTGAAGAAATATCCCGGTGAAACCAAAGAGCGGTTCCTGACGGCAGCGGAACTGACGAAACTCGGGCAGGCCCTGAACGATCTGGAGGCCGCCAAGGCAAACCGGACGGCGATAGAGGCTATCCGCCTGATTGCCCTGACCGGAGCCCGCAGGAACGAAATCCTGACGCTACAGTGGGACTTTATCGACAAGGACAACCAGTGCCTCCGGCTGCCCGAGTCGAAAGAGAACCGGGGCCGGGCCAAGGTAATCCCGCTCGGGGCTCCGGCCATGCAGCGGCTTTCGGAGCTTCCCCGTCTTGAAGGCAATCCCTATGTGTTCCCGAACGGCAACGGGAACGGCTGTTACAACAACCTGTCCAAGTTCTGGCAGCGGGTGACGGCCAAGGCTGAACTGCCGGGGGTCCGTATCCATGACCTGCGCCATACCTTTGCCAGTGTCGGGGCCACTTCAAGCGTTCCGTTCTTTGCCCTGTACGCCCTGATGGGCCACCGTTCCACGGCGACAACCAAGCGTTACGCGCACCTGACGGATCACCCGCTCAAGGCAGCCGCCAACGGTATCTCCGGTCAGATTGCCGCGAGTCTGCTTGGAGGAACCGGCGGGGAAGTGATCCCGATAAACCAGCAATCGAAAGGGTGAGACGGTGGCACGTCGAAAGAGCCGGATACCGCTTGCCAGCGGGGACTATTACACCCCCGGCGGACAAGCCGATATAGCCAAAGGGTTGTTCCTGAAAGCCTTCGGGCGTGTCGCCACGGATCATGTTCAGGCCCTTCGGACCAAGGTATTCCCGCGTTACCGGGAGCTGGTTGAAGCGAATAACGGTAATGGCCCAAACCGGGATGATGTTCTGTACGTCGTCAACAATCCGGGGACTATTGCTTATCCTGCATACCACCCGTTCGCGGCTGAACTACGCCAGTGGCTTGAAAGCACCCATGTTTCTGCCCCGTGGTTCGCGGAACAGGTATTGGATGTTCTCCAGAAGTGGGCGTGGATCGGCAGGGACGGACAGTCAATGCCGCAAGATTTCCCCGGCCCCGGAATTTTTACCGAGTATGAGGAAAGGGCACTGAACCCTTCGGACTACTGGTTTGACGTTGGCGGGATTTCGCTTTGGGTAACTCTCGAAACG
>CAZSFB010000125.1:0-6956 GCA_964606035.1 uncultured bacterium
TGCTGGGCTTGCTGGGGGTCTGGTACAACAACCTCTTCGGTGCCGCGACGCTGGTGCTTCTGGAGTTTCTTCTGGGGGACGACCGGCCGAGGCAGCGTCCCGGTTTCACTTACCACTGAACGGAACCATACCGGACTGACTGTTGGAATTCCTATCACCTTATCCGGGGCTGGAGCCGGGATTCATCGCGTCCCATTTCCCGTTTAGCGGCAGTGAGCCGGTTCTGGTGCTTGAGTTGCACGTCAAGGGAACTTCGCTCTGGACCCCTGCCTTTGCCTCGCTCCGTCCGGAGGCCCGGTTTATTGTTTTCGCGTCTGACGAGGCTGCGGAGCAGGAGGCCCGGCAACTCACCGCCGGAATCTCCAGCAGGGTGAGGTTCCTGAGGGCGGACTGGTTCAGCGGCATCTGGGAGACGAAGTTGCCGGCCGGTTTTCATGTGATCTGGGCGCTGGGTGCAGCCAGCGGAGCGGCGTATTCCCAGGTTCAGATACTCGCGGGCCGTCTGGCGGCGAAGCTGCGTGAGGGCGGAATGCTGTTCTGGGGTGAGGAAATCCGCCCGTCGTCACCGGTGGTGGAGGCCGACTACGAGCGGCGGCTGGAAGAATACCGGAAGGGAAAAGGGATTCCGTTTCCGGCCGCAAATCCGGAACGGGATGGTGTGCCGGTAACTCCACGTCCCAACGCTGATCAGGTGCGCCGGTGGATGGAATCCGCCGGGCTATCGAATGTGGATCTTCTCTGGAAACAGGAACTGGCGTCCGTCACGACGGGAATGAAAAAGGTATAAGCAGTCCATGATGCAATGGCCAGTAGCGTGGAGCAGGGCATGACCCGGACCGAGAGGCTTCTTGCGACTGTCGGTCTTTTCTGGTTGCTGGCGGCGGCACTGCTCGGGTTCACGGCGGCGCTCATGGGTGCCGACGCTCTTCCGCGCTTTGCCCTGAAGTTTCATATTCATGCGGCCATTCTGGGAGGCCTGCTGCACCTGTGGCTCGCGCTGTTCTCCGAGCGGACAGGCGGCATGTTCCCCGTGCGGGGCATGGGTTTTGTGATACTCGGTTTCACCCATGGGGCACTGGCGGCATTTTCGGCCGGACTTTTGTGGCGGTTTGAGCTGCTTGCGGCGGGTCCTGCACTCCTGGCCTGTGCGCTTGTCCTTTCCGGCGGGCTCGCCTGGCGTGCCTTTCTCAGGAACGGGGGGTTCAGGCCGGGTGACGTTCCGTTGCGCCCGCATTTTGGCGCGTTGCTGACTGGAACCGGTGCGTTGCTGATATTCGGAGCGGCCGCCTGGATGGCGGTAGTCATGTGGTCATCGGGATTCAGCTTCGAATCGAAAACCGCTCACACGATGTTCGGGGTCTTCGGGGGCCTGCTGCTCGCCGCCGTATCGGTGGATCATTACCCCTCCCCGGGCGAGGATGCTTATGTCCCTTCCTGGCAGCCGGCGGTGGAGCTTCTGGTGGTGCTGGTGGCGTCCACTGGCGGGGGCATTCTGGCGATATACGGGCAGGCGGACCGGCTTGGGGTTCCGTTCCTTCTGCTGGGCCTGATGGCCTTGCTCCACCTCGTTGCCCTGCTGCCGCGCCATTCGAGCGAGCGTTACACTGCCTGGGCAATTGCCGTTCTGTTTCTTTCGGCGGTGGTGCTGCTGCACCGGTATCATGCCACCGGTGGCGATGATATCCGCCGCGCCGCGCATCATGCGGTTCTGCTGGGCTTTGTGCTGCCGCTTCTCATGGGCCACGCTTTCGGCGCGGGGGGAGCGCCGGGGGCGGCGGCCGTGCTTTCCATCCGGGCGGTGACAGGCGGCGCGGCGCTGCTGGTGACAGGATTTGTCTTGCGGGCTGCCGGGTGGAGCGGTGGCGATGCACTGCTGTCATTGTCAGGCGCTGCTGTGGTGGTATCCATGATTTTCGGTATCAAGGTGTTTTTCGAGTCGGTGGAGTCGGAGCCACCAGCGGACAGGGGAGCCTGAAGGGTCATGAGCGGCAACGATGGCAAGGATTCATTCCGGACGATCCTGCACAAGCTCCGGGAGGCGACCGACCGGTTCCTGTCACCGGAAGTTCCCGTTGACGAGAAAATCCGCGAATTCAGCGAGATCGTCGGGGAGCCGCTGGATGAAACCACTGATAACCGCACCGACCTTGTGGACCCCGGATTCGTCCGGGAACAGATGGGGCGGATCGGTTCCTTCGGGCGCATCTGGTTCCGGCCCGAACTGTCAGGGGCGGAAAATCTTCCCGGACCGGGGCAGGGTGCCATTCTGGTCTCCAATCACGCGATCATGGCTCTGGATTCCCTCTTTCTGGTGGAGCAGGTCTACCACGTCACCGGGCGGCTGATCCGGCCGACGGTGGACAAAAATGCCATCCGGGTCCCCTATTACCGCCAGTGGCTCCAGAAGCTCGGGGCGGTTTACGGCAAGCGGGAAACCGCCATTGAGCTTCTGAAACAGGGAGAACTGGTACTGTCCTATCCGGGCGGTGCCAGGGAGGCACTCAAACCCACCCGGGACCGATACGCACTCTACTGGGATCATTCCTTCGGCTTTGTCCGGTGCGCGGTCGAGGCCGGGGTACCGGTAATCCCGGTGGCGAGCATCGGTGGAGATGACGCCTACGTGAGCCTTCTGGACAACAACGTTTACCTCCAGAAGCTGATCGGCAGCGACAAATACAAGATGCCGCTTTATCTGGGGCTGGGACTACTGCCACTACCGGTCAAACTCAGGTTTGTGATCGGCGAGCCGATCGAGGTCCGGCTGCCGCCGTGGAAAGTGGATGATGAAGCTGCACTTTCCGAGGTGCAGAACACCGTAAAATCGAAACTTGAATGGATGATCCAGGAAGAACTGGTGCGCCGGGGCAAAGGATTCTAGTCAAACCGTCGAAAGGTCAAAATGACCCAGCCGGACCTGGAAGCCGGGCTTTGTGAAATGCCTGTAAACAGGGGGGAAAACCTTGCTGTATTCTGTTCAAGACGCTAAATGAACCGGCGTTCATAGTTTCGCCCGCGCGAACCGGGACGCTTGGGGATCAGGATATCCTTGGCTAAGCGGACTGAACCTGATGAGGCGAAACAGGAGCGAGTGCCCCTTGTCTACCAAAGTTGGTTTCCGCAGCGCGAGTGACTGCGAGTTCACTAAAACCCTCAAGTCCCGTATCGACGCCTATTTTGAGGAGAACCATCTCTCCCGGCACATGACGCCGCTGATGGCGGTGAAAATCGTTTTTTATCTCGGCGGGTACCTGGGTATTTTCGCGGCGATCCTGAGCGGCAGGTTCAGTGAGCCTGTGATGCTGCTGATGGCAACCGTCATGGGTTTTTTTGTGTCCGGGATCGGTTTCAATATCAGCCATGACGCGAGCCACGGCGGCCTTTCGGCACATCCCTGGGTGAACCGCCTGTTCGCGCACACGTTCACGCTGATCGGCGCCAACGCCTACAACTGGGGCGTCTCCCACAACGTGGTCCACCACACCTTCACGAACATTCCGGAAGCGGACGGAGACCTCTACCCCGTTCCGCTCATGCGCTTCAATCCGGGCATGGAACTTCGCCCCGTCCACCGTTACCAGCACCTGTTCGCATGGGGCCTCTACTGCCTTACGTCGCTCATGTGGGTGACGAAAAAGGATTTCCGCCACTTCTTCCAGGACAAGCTCATCATCTATGAAAAGCCGAAGCCGCCGCTTTCCGAGTATTTTATCCTTTTCGGCGGGAAGATAGCCTACTACGTGGCTATCTTCGGACTGCCCATGTGGCTGCTCTCCCTGCCCTTCTGGAAGGTCCTCATCGGATTTGTAGCCATGCACCTTGTGGCGGGGTTCATGCTCGCCACCGTGTTCCAGCTGGGCCATCTCGTCGAGGGCACTGCGTTCCCGAGTGTGGCCGGCGGACGTCTGCAGGAAAGTTTTGCGGCGCACCAGTGCCAGACCTCTGCGAACTTCGCCTGCCAGAGTTTCCTTGCTTCCTGGATTACAGGCGGGCTGAACTGCCAGATCGAGCACCATCTGTTCCCGCGCGTCTGTCATATCCACTACCCGAAGCTCGCCCCGATCGTGAAGAAGACTGCTGAGGAGTTCGGTGTGCAATACATCGAATATCCCTCCTTTGCGGCGGCACTCCGTTCCCACTATCGCACGATGAAAAGGCTCGGCCAGCAGCCCTCCCTGACTCCTGCCCACGCCTGAGCGGGTCCCTGCCGCTTTACGTGGGGAGTCCTCCGGGATAGCCTGCTATTGTGACGACTAAAAAGACATCCGGACCCGCCAGCAAGAAATCCGGCCGCGTTGTTTCCACGACAGCGCGTGTCGTTCATGAACCCGGAAGTCCGGCACCAGAAAGTGCCGGGACTTCCACACAAGCGGCGATTCCCCCGGCCGAGGACGACTACTACGTCCGCTGGCGTGTGCAGCTCAGGGACTGGGTGCGCGAGAAAAACGTTCCCCCGAAGTGGGCCGACCTGATCCTGCTGCTTCCCGATTTTACCCATCTGCTTGTAAAGCTGCTGATCGATGGACGCGTACCGGTAAAGGAAAAGCTCCTTATCGGTGGTTCAATTGCCTATTTCGCGCTGCCGATTGATCTCGCTGCGGAAATGCTGCTCGGTCCCATCGGGTATCTCGATGATATTCTGCTGGCGATCTTTGTTGTGGACCGGATCGTGAACCGTATCGAACCGGAGATCATCCGCCAGCACTGGGCCGGTGACGGGGATATCCTCGACACGCTCCGGAAGGCGACGGACGGACTCCAGGAACTTCTGGGCCCAAGGTTCACGTGGCGGTTCGGGCGGCTGCTCGGCTGGCTGAACTCGTCCGGGAAAAACCGGGGATCCCAGGGAAACCCCGGCTGAAACGGAATACTGCCATCATGGAAAGGGTTTACCGGATGAACCGGAAAATCGGCGTATTGGCGGCTGCATGTTTTCTGTTCCTTGTAGGCGGGTGTGCTCTGGGGTCTTCGAGGGCCAGCCTCGGGTTCTGGGTACCGGCGGAGGGATCGAGCCGGCCGCTGCTGTCGGGAGAGAAAACCACACGGCTGCTCGACCAGGCCACGGAGGCAGGTGCCAGCGATCTGTTTGTCCAGGTGTTCCGGGGAGGCCGGGCCTACTGGGCATCGGATATTTTCGAGAGAGGCGATCCGGCTGGACGTGATCCCCTCGGAGAACTGCTCGCTCAGGCGGTGGGGCGCAGAATCAAGGTTCATGCCTGGGTGAATGTCTACAATCTGGGGACCAGTCCATCACGCCGTGTGTTCTCAATGCTTCCCGGTACGGCGTTTACCCGCGACAACGAGGGTCGCAGCGTCATCGGTTACCTGGGCGAGGAAAAGGAAAGTCTTCCGGCGGAACTGGATACACCCGGCTACTGGCTGGACCCCTCGTCTCCCGAGGCAGCGGATTTTGTCCTGAAAGCGGTCCGGGAACTGACGGAAAAGTATCCGTCACTCGCGGGCATTCATCTCGATTTCGTCCGGTATCCCTACGCCCTTCCGGTGAAGGCTGCTCCGAACCTGAAACGGGGAACGGAGTTTGGGTTCGGAGAAGCGGCGATCGAGCGGTTCAAGGCGGAAACCGGCAAGGAGATTCCGTTCCGGGGGACCACGGGGGATGCCGCACGGGTGTTCGGGGAGTGGCGGCGGGAGCAGGTGGATGCGTTTGTGAGGAAAACGCGCGGGATACTCCCTGAAAAGATGCAGTTGTCGGCTGCCGCTGTCGCCTGGGCAGACCGGGCCTATCTCTCGTCATTCCAGGACTGGCGGCGGTGGCTGGAGGAAGGCACGGTGAATTTCGTCGTCACCATGAGCTACTCGCGGGATGAGCGGTTTTTCCGGTATCTGGTCACCAGCGCCGTGGCCGCCCGGCCGCCGCGGGAGATTGGATCGCCAAGGGTCTGGGCGGGCATTGGCGCATGGGATATGGCGGCTGATCCCGGTGCCTTTCACCGGCAGCTGGAAGCAGCGTCGTCACTCGGACCGGACGGAATCGTGGTTTTCTCCTATGATGACATCGACCGCACGCCGGAGCTTGTGGCGACAATTCGCAAATGGGAGCGCCGCGAAAAGCCGCCCCGGCCCGACGGGACCATCCCGAAGGAAGAGGGATCACTGATCGACTGGCTGCTTCGCCTGATCGAAGAGGACCAGAACGAATACCAGCGTGAGATCCCGCCGGCTCCTCCACTGCCATCGCCGGATGACAGCCATGTGGAAGCTGCTCCGGCTCCCGCATCATCGCCGGCAGCGTCCGTTCCCTGAGTCTGACCGGTGGAGATTACCGCCCGGATTGACGAGGAAGAACCGCCGAAAGGTTCGGCGCCTCTCTGGGTCGCCGTAGCGGTTTTGGCCGGAACAGGAGTATGGCTTGCAGCGTCTCTCGTGCTGGAGCCGCCTGCCGCCCGGATGGTGGGCATCCTGATTGCGGTGATTGTCCTCTGGCTGACGGAAGCCGTGCCGCTTGCGATTCCGGGTCTTGTGGGAACTGCCGCAGCTGCGGGCTGCGGAGTGGTTACACTCAAGGATGCGTTCACGCCTCTCGCTGACCGCATCATCATCCTGTTTATCGGCAGCTTTCTCATCGCCCATGCAATCGAAAAGCACGGGCTTTCACGGCGGATCGCCTTCAGTGTGCTGGCACTGCCACTGGTCCGCGGTTCTCCGCGCCGGGTGTTCTGGGCAATTTCGGCCGTGAGCTTCATCCTGTCAGCCTGGGTCTCGAACACGGCCACCTGCGCGATGATGCTCCCCATTGCCATGAGTGTGCTGGCGCGGATCCGGGACGAAGACGCACAGGGAACATTACCGGGCCTCGCCTTTGCGATGGCGTTCACCTGCACCTTTTCGGCAAGCATCGGCGGGCTGATGACTCCGGTGGGAACGCCCCCCAACCTGATCGGTCTTGGCCAGCTGGAACGGATTGCGGGAATTCGCGTGGACTTTTTCGAATGGTT
>CAZSFB010000125.1:6966-7668 GCA_964606035.1 uncultured bacterium
ATGATCTCTCCTGTGGCCGTAGTCATCTGGCTTGCGGGCTGCCTTTATCTGGACCGTTCCGTGACGAAGGAGTCTTCCGGCCTTCAGCTTGATCCGGCCTTTGCAAGGGAAAATCTGGAAAAGATGGGGCCCATGTCTTCGAGCGAGAAATGGACCCTTGCGGCCCTGCTACTCACGATCATGGGATGGGTGCTGCCCCCTGCCATCTCGGCACTGGAGCTTGCCAGCGGGCCGGTAATGCAGGTCGTGGAGCGGGCACTGGCGGAGCCCTTTGTCCCGCTGTTCTTCTCGTTTCCGTTGTTCTTCGCCGGAGGTGCCCGGAAGGGTGAGGCAGCTCTCAATGCCAGGGACTTCGCCGGGCTCGACTGGAATACGGTGTTCCTGTACGGCGGGGGCCTTTGCATCGGTATGCTGATCGACCGGAGCGGGCTGTCCGGAGTGATAAGTTCGGTGTTCGCAAGGCTGCCACTGGAGTCCACCCTGCTGGTAATTCTGGCGGCAGTAATTCTGGCCACGGTGATGAGTGAATTCGCATCCAATACCGCCTCGGCAAACATCATTACCCCGATTCTTGGGGCCGCCGCAGGGGCCTTCGATATTCCTGCCCGCGAACTGCTGCTCGCTGCCACGGCGGCCTGCACACTGGGCTTTCTGCTTCCCATATCAACACCTCTCAATGCCATGGTCTATGCGACTGGTGAG
>CAZSFB010000126.1:0-7597 GCA_964606035.1 uncultured bacterium
TGATCTCAATCTTCGAGCCATCGGAGGCGGGGGCGCGGTAACCGGAATCCCGGCTGGTAAAACCCTTCGGCGGAACCTCTGGGGCAGTCCCCGGGGCTTTCAGCCGGATTCCGGGCTTCCCATTCGCCCCAATCTCGTCGGTAAGAGGGTTGATGTCGAGAGAACCAGCAAGAGCATAAGCTACGACGATTTCCGGCGAACTGATAAAGGATGCGGTTTCCGGATTCCCGTCGTTTCTGGCAGGGAAATTACGATTGAACGAGTTGATGATTGAGTTTTTTTCGCCCGCTTTAACATCGTCCCGCTTCCACTGACCTATGCAGGCACCGCAGGCGTTCGCGAGAACGGTGCCTCCGATTGCTTCCAAATCGGACAGAAGACCGTCTCGTGCGATTGTTTCATATACCTGCTCAGAGCCCGGTGAGATGAGCAGAGGGACCTTGGACTTGAGGCCTGCGGCCTTGCCCTGACGTGCGATTTCTGCAGCTCGGTAGATATCCTCATAGGAGGAGTTGGTGCAACTGCCGATAAGGGCTGCAGTGAGCTTAGGCTGGTAGCTGTTCTTTCTAACATCACCGGGAAGTTCCGATACCGGCCGGACAAGGTCCGGAGTGTGGGGGCCGGACACGATCGGCTCAAGCTTATCGAGGTCGATTTCGACAACCTCATCGAAATACTTCTTCGGATCAGCTTCGACCTCCGGATCGGCGCGAAGCAAATCAGCGTATTTGTCGCAAACATCCGCGATTTTCCCGCGCTTGGTCGCCTGGAGATACGTCTTCATTCGATCATCGTAAGGGAAGATTGACGTTGTCGCACCCAGTTCAGCACCCATATTGGTGATGGTGCCCTTCCCGGTACAACTGATCGATTTAACACCTGGCCCAAGATATTCGACAACCCTGTTGGTTCCCCCCTTGACGGTAAGGACTCCGCACAGCTTTGTGATGACGTCCTTGGGCGCAGCCCACCCGCTCATCTTTCCCGTCAACACTACACCGACTTTTTTCGGGTAAAGAACTTCCCATGGAAGGCCTGCCATCACGTCGCTTGCATCGGCTCCACCTACACCAGAGGCGAACATACCCAGCCCGCCGGCATTCGGTGTATGCGAATCGGTCCCGATCATAAGGCCGCCAGGGAATGCATAGTTTTCCAGAACGACCTGATGGATAATCCCCGCACCAGGTTTCCAGAATCCGATGCCGTATTTGTTGGACATGCTGGCGAGGAAATCATAGACCTCTCGGTTTTTATCGTTTGCGGATTCGAGATCGGCCTTGGCACCAACATATGCCTGGATCAGGTGGTCGCAATGGACGGTTGAAGGCACCGCAACTTGCGGAATCCCGGCTTGCGCGAACTGAAGAAGGGCCATCTGGGCAGTGGCATCCTGCATCGCGACGCGGTCAGGCTGTACAAGCAGGTAGCTTTTCCCGGGGGTCAGATCCTGTTTATCGGGGTCACGAAGGTGTGTCAGCAGAACCTTTTCCATCAGGGTCAGTGGCCTGGCCAGACGCTTGCGTATGACCTTCAGCCGTTCGGACATTAGCTGGTAGGCTTTTTCGACTGTTTCCGGGGTTGCTTCGATGGTCGGCATGGTGGGGCGGCTCCTGATGGAAGTGTGCTGCTTCGGGCCGTTCATCTAGCCCAAAAAGGGGGAAAAACTCAAAGGAAAATCTGGCTGCACCGCCGGGGGTGTTATTCCATGACCTGCTCGGCGGAATATTCGATGATCCGGCCGTCCGGATCCCTCACCATGCAGATATATCCGACGATACGGTCGTAGTAGAGAGGCCCGTAAAATACATCATACCCGTCCGCTTTGAGGCGTGCGGCAATGTCATCGACTGCCTTTCTTGACGTTAGTTCAAAGCCGAGGTGCTCGAACCCTTCCTGGTGGAAGTCAGGGCCATTAAAAGTTTCCGGCTGGATTGCGACAATCGTGAAGTGGGGGGACTCCTGCCGAAGCCATACCACTCCGCCACCGGTCACCGGGTCTGTCCGCCGGTTCACGGCCTGGAGGGGAGTATAGGCTTCATAGAAACGGATCGTCCGGTCGAGATCCCTCACCCGAATGGCATAGTGCGTGAGCACGGGCTTGGCGGGGATAGTGGGAGTTCCATCAGCTTCGGCCATGAAATGGGATCTAGCGTTTTCGGAATGCGGCGGCAAAGAAACTGTCGGTATGATGTTCCCATGTCGTCATTTGCAGATGCCCTTCGGGGGTGACAATGGAATCTGCGTTTCCGGGTCCCATGACGGGTGTCAGGATGTCTCTTGCAGATTCCGGGACGGCTTGCGGCTGTAGTGCCAGGAAACTTCGGGCGACACCGGTGGTCTCTTCGGGTTCAAGGGAGCAGACTGAATAGACAATCCTTCCCCCGGGTTTGAGTAGATCCCATCCGCTCATCAGAATTTCCAGCTGGGTTTTTGCGTACAACGGTAGTTCAGACTCTTTTCGAGTCCATCGGGCATCCGGGTTCCGGTGCAACGTCCCCATCGCAGAGCAGGGAGGGTCGGCAAGGACCCGGTCAAAGGATGTGGGGGGCAGAGATTCCGGAGGCGTCCTGGCATCTGCCTGTATCGCTTCTATGGAGGCGATATCCAGAAGGGTGGAAAGTCTGCGAAGCCTCTCCAGGCGCTGGAACGACCGGTCGAGAGATACGACAGAGACATCCGCGGTGAGAGCGAGCCCCGCTGATTTTCCACCCGGGGCCGCGCACAGATCCGCAATCCTGTCGCCACTGACTGGCCCTACAAGGAAGGGGATAATCTGGCTTGCTTCGTCCTGGATCCAGGCAAGTCCGTCCTTGACAATCCGGTCAACTTCGCTGCGAGGAGCAGCTATCTCGATCCCCACGGGCGAGAAGATGCAGGGTTTTGCCTCAAGATTCCGGGCTGACAGAAGTTCCAGGAGCTTGTCCCGGCTGAGCTTCCGGGTGTTGGCACGAAGGTAAGTCGCAGGTATCTCGTTCAGCGATCTGGCCGCGCGAATTGCCAGCTCCGGTCCCAGGCGATCCCAGAGTCTCTGTACCCACCACAATGGGAGACTTGCCGATCTTGCCAATTGCTCGGCAGTCGAGGTGTCTTCCAAAAGCAACCGGACTTTTCCTCGCTGCCGGACGGTAGCCCGCAGTAATCCGTTCGCGAAGTTCCGCAGTGGCCGCTCGGGCAGCAATCCCACGGATTCAGCGACGGCCGCATGAGGTGGAATGCGGTCCAGAAACAGCAACTGGTAGATTCCAATACGAAGGGTCTCCCTCAGCCAGGGGTCCAGTTCTGTGAGGGGGCGTGAGGAAAGCCGGGAAATGACGGAATCCAGCTGGGTACGCCAGCGAAGGACGCCATAGCAGATTTCGGTTGCCAGGTTCCGGTCTTCGGGCCTTCGAACCCGCCTCAGCTCTGAATCGAGCACGGCATCCAGATGCTCGCCACGATTGACCGCCAGCAGTGTACGGAGAGCCGCCTCTCGTGGCTTTATTGGGTGCTCGCCGGACTCTTTGCGGTGATGGGTGGCGGCGGGCTGGTCATATTCGTCCCCGCGCTTGCGGAACTGGCCGGGCCGGTTGTTGCGGTTCTCCCGTGTGTGATTGAATCCTGACCGGTCACGTGGCGGCTTGCCGATACCGTTCTGGAAGCGGGGTGACCGTTGGCCACGTGTACCTCGTTGGCCTCTGGAGCCAGATCTGCTGTCACCAGTCATGTCCCGAACCTGCTTCCTTTGTCTGTTTTCAAACCGCGAACGAATTCCGGTGCGGGAAGGGCGCGCTTGCCTTCACGCTGCAATTCGATGACCTCGATGGCACCGTCTCCACAGGCGACAGTGAGCGGATTGTAAGAGATAATCTCGCCGGGTGAGCCGGTACCTTCAACAGGGCGGACCCTGTGGATCTTGATCCGTTCGCCATTGAGGGTGGTCTGTGCAGAAGGCCAGGGATTTAATCCCCGAACCTGGTTCACGATGTCACCGGCGGATCCGGACCAGTTGATGGTACCGTGCCCACGCGTGAGTTTCGATGCATAAGTCGCACGGCTATTATCCTGTGGAGTGCGGTGCAGGTGGCCAGAGCGGGCGAGGGCAAGTCCTTCCATCAATATGCTTGCACCAACAGGGGCGAGAAGATCGTGAAGCTCTCCCCCGGTCATTTCCGGTCCGATGTGGACGGTTTTCGTGAGCAGGATGTCTCCGGTATCCAGCCCCTGATCCATCTGCATCAGGGTAATCCCGGTCTCGTCAAGTCCTCCGGTAATTGCAGCTTGAATAGGGGATGCTCCGCGTAGCGCCGGAAGAAGAGACGCGTGAATATTCCAGAAGCCACGCTCAGGGATCTCCAGAAGCTCCTGTGGGATGATCTGTCCAAAAGCAGTGACTACGGCCAATTCCGGCTGTTCATTATGTGCCAGATCCCGGAATCTTATAAGGACTTCGGGGTCTCTCACCTTTGCAGGCTGCCAGACAGCCAACCCATGGGATACTGCAAACTCTTTGACCTCTGGCGCTTTCGTTGTCCCCCCACGGCCTGCGGGGCGGTCGGGTTGTGTAACGACCAGCGAGACCTTTTCGCCACTATCGACCAGTGCCTTCAGCGGAGCCACCGCGAATCCCGGAGTCCCAAAATACCAGATGGACACGCGTTACCGGCCTTTGGCAAAATGCGCTTCAATTGCCTTGAGAAACGAAGGGATGTGGAAATCCGGAGGCTCGATTGACACTTTGAGCCCCGCTGCTCTGGCAGTTTCCGTGGTGATGGGCCCTATGGAGGCGACAGTAACCGACGATGGCAGCTTCCTTATGGTGGATTCCCCGACCAGCTGCACAAAATTCTTGACCGTGGAAGAACTGGTAAATGTGAGCAGGTCTATCTGACCTTCCACTAATTCAGTTGCCAGCCGTTCACCATCCGAGACTGGTTGCACGGTCCTGTAGACGGTGGCGACTGTCACCACCGCCCCCATCTTCCTGAGGGCGTCAGGGAGGATATCCCTCGCTTCCGCAGCCCTGAGAATTGTCACCCGTTGCCCGGCAACATCCTGAGTCTCAAAGAATTTTACGACTCCTTCGGCCACGAACTCCCCAGGCACGGCAGCCACCATCAGGCCGGCCATCTCACAGGCGGAGGCCGTTGCAGGGCCGATCGCAACAATCCGGGGGCCGGCCAGTGCACGTACGTCCATGCGGCGGTCGCGCAATCGGCCGACAGTCTTTTCGACACCGTTGGCACTTGTGAATACCAGCCACTGTTCTCCGGAGATACAGTCTAGTGCCGCATCTGCCTCTTTCCAGCTGGAAGGGTCCTGTATCTCAATAGTGGGTGTCTCACGCACATCGGCTCCGAGTTCCCGGAGTCCGCGGGCGAAATCGCTGGCCTGTTTACGGGCGCGGGTCACGAGCGCGCGTTTGCCGAACAGTGGCCGGGATTCAAACCAGTTCAGCTTCTCCCTGAGCGCCACCACTTCTCCGACGACAAAGACTGCAGGCGCCTCGATCCCCGCCTCATGAACCTTTCGCTCGATATCGCTGAGTGTGCCGGAAACGGATCTCTGCCTTGGCCATGTTCCCCATTGGATCACGGCAGCCGGGGTGTGGGGAGCCCGGCCGTGATGGATGAGCTGCTCAATATTCCGAGCAAGTTGCCGTACACCCATGAGCATCACGAGGGTGGAATTCTCTGCCGCAAGCTTGTCCCAGGGTATGAGTGAGTCCTCTTTCCCTTCCTTTTCATTGCCGGTTACAAAGGTCACCGATGCGGTGAAGTCCCTATGGGTCAGCGGGATGCCACCATAGGTAGGTGCGGCAATCGCGCTCGTGATGCCAGGCACAAACTCGAAACGGATCCCGGCTGCGATCAGTTCCTCGGCTTCTTCACCTCCGCGCCCGAAGATCAGCGGATCACCGCCCTTTAGACGAACAACCTTTTTCCCGGTTCTGGCCGAATCGACAATCAGGCGATTGATTTCTTCCTGGCTGATGTAATTGGTCCCACCCTTTTTCCCGACATAGATTTTTTCGGCTTCGGGGCGTGCGTATTCCAGAAGGACAGGGTTGGCGAGATAGTCATAGAAAATAACGTCTGCTTCTCCGATCAGTCTGCGGCCCTTGAGAGTCAGCAGTTCCGGATCGCCGGGGCCTGCCCCGACGAGATAAACGATTCCAGAAGCTTTTGGTTCATTGGCGGGCATGGTGGGCCTCAATCTCTCTCAGGACATCCGCACCGCCCGCGGCGAGCAGGGTATCTGCCGTTTCGCGGCCCAGAGCAGCAGGGTCGCTTCCTTCTGCCTGATGGCGGAAGAAACATGTGCCATCGATAGACGAGAGGAAAGCGGTCAGCAAAAGTCGGCTGCCCGGAAGTATTTGCGCATAGCCCCCAAGGGGTAACCAGCAGGATCCCCCCATACGGCCGAGAAGAGATCGTTCACAGACGGCGGCAGACTCTGCCGCAGGATCCTTCAACGGTTGCAGCAGCTGGATTGTATCCGCATCTCCTATGCGTGTCTCCACACCCAGTATCCCTTGTCCGATAGCGGGGATCATTTTGTCTGTTCCTACTAATTCGGTAGCGCGTACTGTCCACCCAAGACGGTTCAGCCCGGCGGCTGCAAGGACGATAGCGTCATATTCTCCATCATCCAGCTTTCGGAACCGGGTATCAACATTTCCCCTGAGGTCCAGAAATGTGAGATCCGGCCGAAGTCGCTGGAGTTGAATCCTCCTGCGAAGACTTGATGTGCCGACGCGGGAACCAGCGGGTAGTTCGGCGAGTTTCTTGTTTACGTTGGTGCAGATCGCGTCACGTGGGTCTTCACGCTTGAGAAAGGCGACGAGGCCAAGGCCAGTGGGGAGTTCTGCCGGAACATCCTTGAGAGAGTGGATTGCGAGGTCCACCCGGCCATCGAGCAGTGCGTCCTCAATTTCCTTTACAAAGAGACCTTTGCCGCCAATTTCTGCCAGTGGGCGGTCAAGAACGCGGTCGCCAGTCGTTTTGAATATTTCGAGGCTGATTTCGATCCCTGGATGCAGTTGACGCATTAAGTCGGAGATATGGTTCGCCTGCCAGAGCGCCAGTTTTGATCCCCGTGTGCCAATTTTCAGATGTTTTCTCATTGGATGTGCCGTTTGGGTCTCCCGCAAGGGCAGCGATAGAGGTAAATGTTCTAGGATTAAAGAGTCTGGAAGGTCTTTGGGGAATGAACCCGAATTAACGGGCTCTTCACGGGGGCTTTACCAGAAGGTGTCATCGTGTGGTTACCTAGTTCCCTCCCCTTCCCCGACCCGGTCCTGGTTCAATCGAGCCAGGGCCGGGTTCTTTTATGGCCTTTTTTGCCGAATGTCGAGAGCGGCTCTCCCTGCTGCCATTTCCTTCCACGCTACGAACCATTTGATCAGGAGTCCAAAGGCTGCGAGCAATACCCCCTCTCTCAGAGAGTCAGGCTCGAAACGGATTTCAATTTGGCGCCTGCCTGCCGGGGCCCATGTGGCAATCTGGCCACCATTTGCGGTGAATACCGGAAGCTGGTCATCTCCCGAATAGGCTTTCCATCCGGGGTAGAAATTGTCCCGGATGATGACCGGACCCTCGTTGGCTCTTTCGATCTG
>CAZSFB010000127.1:0-7571 GCA_964606035.1 uncultured bacterium
TCAATTCCGGAAGAGCAGCCGGTTGCAGTTGCTGACGAAGAGCCAGCCGCCATGGCTGAAGAGGAACCGATGTTCGCCGATGAGACGGAAGCCGCTCTTGGTGAAGCGGAGAGTCTCACTGATCCCGAGGCGCTTCTTGCGAAGACGAAGCCGGCTGCCGCCGATGTGGAAGACGGCGGGCTCGCCTATGCCCATGATGACGTGGCCTATTTTGCCGATCTGAAGGCGGAGACGGCCGCCTCTGGCGATATCCTTTCGGCTGAGGCCCGGAAGCTCGGTGCAAAACCGGTGGAGAGCGCCCCCGCTCCGGCGGCGGATGAGGAGCCGGTGGCGATGGGCGAAGAAGAGCCTGTGGCCATGGCTGCCGAGGAACCGGTCGCCATGAAGGAGTCCAGTCCGGTTGCGGCTGGTGCCGAAAACAGGATTGAGGAGCTTCGTGCGAAAGGCGCCCCGGAAGCGTTTGATGACGAGGCAGTCGCTATCGGTGACGAGGTGTCCGACGCCGAGGATATTTTTGGCGACCGGAAGAAGGTCGCGAAGCTGGAAGGATTCCCGGAAGAAGCGGGTAACGGCCGGGACATGGATTCGGTGACTACTGCCGATCTCCGGTACACGAATCTCAACACGGATGCCGATACCGAGAAGGCGATTGCCGAGGCTGATTCCATCATGTCGGCCGAGGATTTCTTCAAGGAAGAGGCCGGTGAGGCTTCGGAGCCTGCGGAGAGTTCCGGCCCGCCTGCCACCGAGCAGGTGGCTGTTGCTGAACCGGTTGCAGAGCCACCTGCCCCGCCAACGGAGGTTATCTCCGGGCCGCCCGAGCCGGAACTCGTGGCAGCACCCGGTACGGGAACCGTGTCCATGCCTCCGCCGGCTGCTGTTTCCACGCCGCCTGTGGTTCCCGAAAGACCCGCTGGCAACTGGCGGCGTTTCACCACCGATGTATCCACGGAGCTGAAAACCCGTGCCAAGCAGGCAAAGATCGTGGAGCGTGGAACCGACATGCTCCGCTTCGACCTTAAAGTCCGGGTGTTGTGGCCGTCCGACGGTCTGACCGAAGGGACTCTCTGCGTGAAGGACCGTGCGCCATCGGTTTATCTGTCCCCGTCCGACATCCGGAAGATCACTCCTGAAGCCGAGGTGGAGTTCTAGCTCCCGCTGTCATGGCACGGAAGGTCGCCATTCCGCTTGCCATCTTCGCCCTCTTTGTCATGGTCATTGTGCAGAACAGTGCCCCGGTGACGGTGAATTTCCTGTTCTGGGACGCCCAGGTACCACTTGTCGTGCTGCTGGTGGGGTGGTCGTTTGGCGGGTTCCTCTGCGGGGCAGGGTTCGTTTGGGCGGTTTCCAGGGAGAAGCCGCGTCCGGTGACGGAGGGTACGCCCCCCGGCACCGGGAGCTGACGCCGGGCTTGCCCGCCATATATTTAACAACTAAATGTTTTGCTCTTGGCTGGTCTCAGGCGGCCGCCGGGGACTACTTACGGAGGTGCAACTCTCATGTCGAAGAACAGGGAACTTGAAGGCAAGGTGGCGGTGATTACGGGCGGGTCGCGGGGAATCGGCCGTGACATTGCCCTGAAACTGGCCTCCCACGGCTGCAATATCGTTGTCGCGGCAAAATCCACCGAATCCACGGAACGGCTCCCGGGCTCGATCTATTCGGTTGCCGAGGAAGTGGAAAAGCTGGGTGTGAAGGCGCTTCCGGTCGTCTGCAATGTCCGCGATCCGGAGTCTGTCGATGCAATGGCGAAGGCTGTCTACGACAGGTTCAAGCAGGTGCATATCGTCGTCAACAATGCGGGGGCCCTCTGGTGGAAGCCCATGCTTGAGACCGACGTGAAGAAATACAACCTGGTTCATGAGGTGAACTCCCGCGGGACCTATCTCGTCACCCGGGCATTCCTGCCGGGTATGGTGGCGCAGAAGTGGGGCCATATCATCATGATGAGCCCGCCGATTGATCTCTCCCACGTGCCGGGGCGGATCGCCTATTTCATCTCCAAGTTTGGGATGACACTGATCGCCCATGGCCTTGCGGGCGAGGTGAAGGACGACAACGTGGCGGCCAATGCGCTCTGGCCGGTGACCATTATCGAGAGCCAGGCGACGATCAATTTCGGACTGGGTGGTCCCAGGCAATGGCGCAAAGGGACAATTCTCGCTGATGCGGCCTTTGAAATTGTCCGCAAGGAACCCCGGACTTTTACCGGCAATGCCCTCCTGGACGAGGATTTTCTCCGGTCAGTGGGCTACACAGACTTTGACCAGTACAAATGTACCCCGGACGGAGACCCCCAGCGGATTGTCTGGATCGGCCGGGCACCTGCTGGTACGAAGACCAATCCGGCGGGGGTGCCAGTCGCCTGAGACGCACCGCGTCCAGGCGGGAGGCGCCAAAGCACCGGGATGCGTCCGGCCCGTTGGCTTTCAAACGTTTCCATTTCTTAAAAACCATGTAATTTCAGGTATATACGATATTTTTTCGGTTGTTTTTCCGTGCGTCTGGAGGGTTTGATACCTACCACTGTTTGATTGACTTTTGGGCACCTAGGTGGTAAAAATGGCTCCAGCTACGCGGCCCTGTCCACCGCTCTTTAGGATGCTCTGAGAGAGTCGGGCTGGCCGCGTAAATCTTCCTCTTCTCTTCTGCGGGCGGTCCGGGACTGGTTAAATAAATGGCCTTGGCGGGTGGAAGCCCTCCGGGGTGTGCTCCCAAGGGAGCATTTTATTTTGCCGCAGACCGGATGAGTCGGACGCGGGAGCCTTGAGGGCACCTTAAGAAAGTAGGAGATATGGGCGAATCGTTTAAAGTGAAGGATCTGGCGGTATATCCGGGACACGGCGTGGGGGAGATTGAGCGCCTTGAAGAGCGCGAGATCGCCGGTACGCGCATGCGGTTTTTCATCCTGCGCGTCCTGAAGAGCGAAATGACTGTCATGATTCCGGTCGATAACGTTTCCGCCGTGGGCCTCCGCAAGGTGATCAGCTCCGAGCAGGTGAACCGTGTGTTCAAGATCCTCAAGGAACGCGAAATTTCCGTGGATACCCAGACCTGGAACCGCCGCTACCGCGAGTATAACGACAAGATCAAGACCGGTTCGGTTTTCCAGATTGCTGAGGTCCTCCGTGATCTCTGCATCATGAAGATCGAAAAGGATCTTTCCTTCGGCGAGCGCAAGATGCTCGATGAGGCCCGCACACTCCTCGTGCAGGAGCTGGCCCTGGCGAAGAAGAAGGCCGAGGAGGCTATCGCCGCCGAGGTGGACAAGATCCTTGAGAAGACCGCCCAGCGCGCCTCCACC
Organism: uncultured bacterium; assembly: GCA_964606035.1. Classification (GTDB taxonomy): domain Bacteria; phylum JAGRBM01; class JAGRBM01; order JAGRBM01; family JAHCIT01; genus CAZMGV01. Next base: position 3,305 of record CAZSFB010000127.1, read on the forward strand.
GAGGGCGTGAAGCGTCCGGCCAAGGCGAAGATCCCGATCCAGCAGACCCGCGCACGCCGCACGGTGCACGTGGCCTCCGCCTGATCCGGACTTTACAGGTCCACAGCCTGGAAAAACGCGGCCCCCTCGGGGCCGCGTTTTTTTGCGGCGTCAGCAATGAATGTTTGGTGTCCTTAAACCGGGCGGCTACTCTCACTCTCCGTAACTATGGACATTTACGCAGTTATCGTGGCAGGCGGTTCGGGAGTCCGGTTCGGGGGTCCCGTCCGCAAGCAGTATCTGGAACTTGCGGGCCAACCCATTCTGGTCCGGAGCGTGGCCCGGGTCATCGAGGGCGCGGATCCGAAACTGACGGTGGTCGCGGCGCCTGAGGCCGATCTGGAGCAGGTGCGGTCCATGATCCCGGCGGCCTTCAGCGGCCGGGTGAAGGTCGTGGCGGGCGGCTCCGAGCGGCAGCATTCGGTGCGGAACGGCATCGGGGCGCTCCCGGCCTCCGACAGCGACCTGATCCTTGTCCATGACGCCGTGAGGCCGCTCGTGTCGGTGGCGGCGATCCGGGCGGTGGTGGAAAAGGCACGGGAAAGCGGAGCGGCGACTGTCGGCATCAAGATGCGGGAGACGGTGAAAAAGGTCGGCCCGGCTTCCGACGACATCATTATGGAGACGATCGACCGTTCGCCGCTGTGGACCGTGCAGACGCCGCAGGTATTCCGGGCCGAATGGATCCGGCGGGCCCATGAACGTGCCGCCACCCGCGAGACTCCCGGCACCGACGATTGCCAGCTTCTGGAATGGATGGGCCGTACGGTGCGGCTTGTTCCTGGTAATGTCGAGAACATCAAGATCACCACGCCTGAGGATCTGGCCGTGGCCGAGGCGCTGGTAAAGGGCGGGCTCGTGAAACTCGCCGGGTTTCAGGGGTGATTCATGCGGATCGGAAACGGCTATGACATCCACCGGCTGAAGGCGGGCCGGCGCTGTGTTCTGGGAGGCGTCGAGATTCCCTCCGACGCGGGGCCCGACGGCCACTCTGATGCGGACGTGCTGATCCACGCTATCATGGACGCGTTGCTCGGGGCGGCGAGCCTGGGCGATATCGGCGAGCTTTTCCCGAACACCGATGCCCGCTGGAAGGATGTATCGAGCCTTGTGATGCTTGAGGAGGTCGCCCGGCGGATTCGGGAAAAGGGTTACCGGATCGTCAATATCGACTCCACCGTCATCGCCGAGCGTCCGAAGATGATGAAATATGCGCCCCAGATGAAGGCCACGATGGCGAAGGTGATGGAGGTCCGGCCGGACCAGATCGGCATCAAGGCCACCACGAACGAGAAGCTCGGGGCGATCGGCCGCGAAGAGGGGATCGCCGCCATGGCGGTGGCCCTGATTGACGACACATGAGGGATCATGGCGCGTCCTCGTAAGAAAAAGCCCGTCCGCCGGCGCCGCCGTGAGGCGAAACGGCTGCGCAGGCCCGAGACCCGTGCGGTCAAGCAGGCCCAGCGGCTCACCGACATGGCCCGGACCATCACGTCCCGTCATGGCGTAACCATGGAGGAACTCGAAAAGCTGTACCGGACGAGCCGGCGCACTCTCTACCGCGACATCGACGCGCTGGAGGTCCAGGGCTATCCCATTTTCCGGGAGACCCGCGCGGATGGCTCCGTGGCCTTCCGGATGCGTGCGGGTTTCCAGAGCCTTCCACAAATTGCGCTGGGGCTCGCTGAGGTGATCTCTCTGTACGTGATCCGGGCACAAAGCCATTTCCTTTCCGGAACCAATATCCGTGCTGACACCGACAACCTGTTCGAGCGGCTTGAAAAGGGGATGTCCGAGCGGGACCAGCTCCATCTGCGCACCTTCGGCCGCAAGTTCTATCCGCTGCCTGACGCGCCGAAATCCTATGAGGCCCAGATGGACCTGCTGGATGATCTTATCGACGCACTCATCCGGCAGTACCGGGTGGAAATCGCCTACCGTCCGCCGGCTGGAAAATCCGCCGCCACGGCGACCCGTCACCGCCTCCAGCCCTACACACTTCTTACCTACAAGGAAGGGCTCTATCTCATCGGCTATTCCGAGACGGTGAAGGGGATCAGGACCTTCGCGGTGGAACGGATCCAGACACTCCGCCCATTCCAGACTTCCACGTTTGATTATCCCGAGGACTATTCCCCCGGTGCGTATTTTTCGGGCAGTTTCGGGATCATCGGTGGCGAACCGCAGACGGTGATGATCCGGTTTTCTCCGAATGTCGCCACGTACATTTCCGAGCGCCGGTACTCGCCGGACCAGAAACTTACGAAAGAACCTGACGGCTCGGTGACGTTGGAACTCCGGGTGGCCGTGACACCGGACCTCGTTACCTGGCTGCTCGGGTTCGGGCCGGATGCGAAGGTGAAGGAGCCGGCGGCACTTGCCGCTACCGTAGCCGAAAGACACCGGCAGGCAGCGGAGCAGTACTGCTGATTGCCCGCGGGCGTCCGGGGGAATAAGGTTACCAGGTCTCCAATGGCAGAATCCGTCATCGACATCCGCAACCTGAAGACCTGGTTTCCGGTCCGCGGGGGGCTGCTCTCCTCCGTCAAGGGCTGGGTAAAAGCCGTTGACGGCGTGAACCTTTCCGTAGGGAAAGGCGAGACGGTGGGTCTTGTCGGGGAGTCGGGATGCGGAAAGTCCACTCTCGGTCGCTCGCTGGTCCGGCTCGTGAAGCCGGTAGAGGGCGAGATCTGGTTCCGCGGAAAGAATCTCGGCGCCCTTCACGAGGGTGAGATGCGTCCGCTCCGCCGTCATATCCAGATGATTTTCCAGGATCCCTACGCGAGCCTCAATCCCCGCATGACGGTGGAAGAGATCGTGGGCGAACCGCTGGAGGTTCATAAACTCGTCTCCTCGAAGGCCGAACGCCGGGAAAAGGTCCGGGAGCTGCTTGATCTCGTGGGGCTCCGGGCTGAAGCCATGGGCCGTTATCCGCACGAATTCTCCGGCGGCCAGCGGCAGCGGGTTGGCATTGCCCGGGCTGTGGCCGTTTCGCCGGAGTTCATTGTGTGCGATGAGCCGGTATCGGCGCTCGATGTGAGTATCCAGGCCCAGGTGGTGAACCTGCTTCTGGACCTTCAGGAACGGCTCGGGCTGTCGTACCTGTTCATTGCCCATGACCTGCGGATTGTCGAGTTCATCTCGGGCCGCGTGGCGGTCATGTACCTGGGGCGTATCGTCGAGAGTGCCCCGGCGGACGCCCTTGTGAAGGTTCAGTATCATCCGTATTCCGAAGCGCTCATGTCGGCGGTTCCTCCGCCTGATCCCGCCCAGTCCCGCAGCCGGATCGTGCTGAAGGGTGACGTGCCATCGCCCATAGATCCGCCGCCGGGCTGTCCGTTCCACCCCCGGTGCGAGCACGCCAAAGACCGCTGCCGGGTGGAGATACCGGAGCTCAGGGAGATCGCTCCCGGCCGCCAGGCGGCCTGCCATTTTTCCGAGGAGATTTATGCGAAGCAGGGTTTGTAACTGGTTTGCGCTGGCCGGTCTGGCTGCGCTCATTGCCGTGACTCCAGCCTGTTCGGAAGGAAAACGGAAGCGGGGTACATCGGTGAGCTACCCGGTGGACAAGCAGCGGCTCCGCACCCGCACGGGCGTGATTTTTGAGGTGGATGTGGCCCGGACCGAGGATGCCCGTGTCCACGCGCCGACAGATCTGGTGGCCCTGTGCGAGACCTGCGGCCTTGTGCTCGCTTTCGGTGATCCGGTGGACGGCCGGTTTTCCACGGAAAACATGCAGATGAACGTGGATCTGGTCTGGATGAACCGGTTTACGGTCGTGGGAATTGCCACAGACCTGAAAGCCCCCGCATACGGGCATCCGGTGTCGGTGAGCCTCAGCCCGTCGAAAATTACCGAATACCTGCTGCTTCCTGCTGGCAGTGTCGAGAAGTTCGGCATCCGTGCGGGCGAGCAGATGAAGTTCGACCGTTCCTGACCGTCAGTTACTTACGCCGTAGAGCTCCAGGTACCGGTCCACGCAGCCGGTAAACATCATGGCCCTTTGCCGGCCGGTTTCTGAAAGCCTCGTTCTCAGCTTAGCATCCGTGAAAATCGCCCGGAGCCCGTTCATGAGCGCGGCCGAACTTCTGGTGTCAGCGAGGAGCGCACCGCCGTCACCGGCAAGCTCCGGCTGGGCACCGCTCCGGGTAGCCACCGTGGGCTTTCCGAGTGACATGGCTTCAAGCAGCGAAAGGTTGAACGGCTCGGCCCAGACGCTCGCGCAGAC
>CAZSFB010000128.1:0-7559 GCA_964606035.1 uncultured bacterium
ATGTTCCACAGAACCCATTTCGAAACAGGTTCATCTAGAAATCAGATTATCCCAGTCCGATATAAAGGAAAGTCTGCCTGTCCCTATGGTTTAACTATCTGTTTCTATTTGATTTTTTGACAACCCCAAGCCCAATTCCATCCCCCACTGGCAACACCTGTCCGAATATCCGGGGATGATGAACAAGGTAGTCGTTGAAGTCCGAAAGCGCCTTCGTTGTCGAGGTGTAATGCACGGTATCGGGTTTCCTGAGCCCTGCCACCCGTCCGGACCAAAGCACATTGTCGGCAACAATTACTGCACCTGGCTTCATATGTGGAAGGGCGAGTTCGACATAACCAATGTACTCTTCCTTCACGGCATCAATGAAGAGAAAATCGATGGCACCCTTCCATCCGTGCAGAAGGTCAAGGCCGGGTCTCAGGTGAAACTTCACCAGAGACGCTGTCTTGTCCTGCCTTAGCACCGCCAAGGCCCGTTTCTGGCGGGAGGCATCCACATCCGAGGTATGCAGCTTCGCACCTCTGGGGCCGAACTCCTTCAGGGCGCGGGCGATGAAGAGCGTTGAGTAGCCGATGGCTGTTCCGAGCTCGACGACGGTCCTGGGCCGGCTGGCAGCAACCAAAAATCTGAGAAAATGCCCAAGATCCGATGACACGATCGGCACATCTTTCCTTGTGCCTTCACGAAAAAGTCCCGCTGCCAGGGGATCGAGTCCGGGCCCCAGCTTCTCAAGATACTTGAGGACTTTCGGGTGTGTCGGTGAATAGTCCGTGGACATGGCCGTTATTTCACCGCCTTGGTATCAACAATCTCTTCCGGAATCAGGGAAATCTCGATACGGCGATTCCGGCTCCGTCCCTGGGCCGTCGAGTTATCCGCGATAGGTCTGTGAAAACTCGCGCCAGCGGCCGTCATCAGCACCGGCGGGACGCCCGCCCCTTCGAGAAAACGGACAACTGTCACTGCACGGGCCGTGGAAAGCTCCCAGTTCGTTGGGAACCGGGCCTGGAGCCGCTCCGAGATCTTCTGGTTATCGGTATGCCCTTCCACGAGAACCCGTCGCCCCCTGGTCTTGCCAAGAATCGACGCAACCTTCTTCAGGACCGCCCCCCCTTTTGCATTCAGCTCGGCAGAACCAGAATCGAAAAGAACCTGGTCAAAAAGGTCAATCTGGATGCGTCCGAGCGACTGCTTGATCTGTACCGACTGCTCGGCGATTTCACTTTTCAGGTTCTGGACAAGTCCGTCGTAAGTCTCCGTCAGTTCGTTGAGCTTCCTTGCCGCGAGTTCCGCCTGTTCCCTGACCTTTGCCAGTTCGGTTTCCGACTGTTTTTCCCGCGCTGCCGCCGCTTCCTTTACCTGAAGCAACTGGCTCTCCATGACAGCTGCCTGCTCAGAACCGGCCTCTTTTGCCTTCAGAATCTCCGCTTCGAGTGCTTTGATCCGGGCATCCGCCGACCGGCGCTCTTCAGCCGCACGATTCTCGATTTCGGCGGTTCGTTGCCGGAGCCGCTCCGAAGTCTGCTCCAGGTCAATCTGGAGCGCCTGGGCCCGCGACTGCAGTTCCTCGGACCGCGATCGCTCGGCTTCCAGATCCGCGGTCAGAACCTCGACCTTCCGCTGGCCCTCTTCGTTCTGCGCCCGTTCCTTGTCATAGTCTGCCTTCAGGAAATCATAGGTCGACTGCGATACGCAGCCCGAAAACAGGATCACCGAAACGACGGGCATCAGACGTGCAGGCAACAGCATCTTCCACTCCTCCTGCACCCTCACGGGCAGGTGCCGTTTCGTACCCGCTCAGAAACGGGCGTTCAAGGCGATGCGGTTTGCGGAGCAGCGCCAGGCGGTCTACAAAGGGAGCCGGTATGGTGAAGATCTGCCCCCATTGCGGAAGTTACTGGTTCGGCGGCCGTTACTGTCAGAAATGCGGCCCTGAAGCCACGCTTATTGATTCTGCCTCTGTGGAGGCCGAACAGTGGAACCGCCGCCGCCGTGTGGATATCCGTACACTCTATTTTGCCCGAAGCTCGATGCTCCTTGCTGCCATGTCGATGATCGCGGCTATGGTCCTGATCCTGATTCTCTGGGAACGAACGGTACGTGCCGGAGGGGGTGCCTGGGAGCGGGTCCTTGTATTCCCCAAAGTGGCCATTCCGCTCATTCTGGCCAATCTGTTCATTAACTGGGTTTTCCGGCGGCAGGTGTTCAAGGATCAGAAGACCTATCGCCAGACTTTCAGTGGATCACCCGACGGTGCCGAAAGCGAAGACGCCGCCCTTCTGCGAGCCCGGAAAGCAACCGGTGTGACGTCGCGCACAGTTTCCCATGACTGATCTTACCAGTCAGCGTTCATTTTCTTTCCCATTACCGTATCGTTCAGTCCAGCAACTACGATTTCTGTGCAGAGAAGTACTCCTGAAAATCTTGTCGCAAGTGACAATAATGAATAGCCTGTTGGCTACAACGAAATGACTGACAAAGGTGCCAAAACCGGCTTTACCCTCAAGGACAGACGCAAGGCCTATCGGACTTCCGTCAAGCTGGAGTCTGAAAACGGCAACTCACAGAAGCGTTATTACCGTTCCATCGATATCAGTGTCAGTGGCATTTCGCTCGCCACAGAGTTTCCGCTGCCAGTGGGGGAACAGCTTGTGCTCGATTTCAAGATGCCCCAGGTTCTGGAGCCGATCCGGATAAGAGCCGAGGTGGTGCGGGTACTGACTTCGGATGGCCGGCCTTTAAAGAATCCCGCCTCCCAGAAAGTGATCGGCTTCGGCGTAAAATTTCTGGAACTTCAGCCCGTACAAAAACAGGTGATTCGCGAATACATCAGCTCAGACGGGGATGACCTGCCGGAGCCTCGGTGACCGGAGCTGGAGATCCGGGCGAGACTGACCAGCAACCACCGGTCTTCTGGCCGTTTACGCTTCTCGTCCTGCTCAATCTCGCCAACTACATCGACCGCCAGACTCTTTCCGCAGTACTTCCCCTTGTAAATCAGGAACTCAGACTCTCCGATACCCAGGGCGGCCAGCTCGGCAGTCTTTTTCTCGTAAGCTACATGCTCGCCGGGCTGTTGCTCGGCAACCGGCTTGATGCCTGGCCGCGATGGAAAACCCTTGGCTGGACATGCATCGGCTGGTCCGCAGTAGCTGGTCTCGGGGCTTTTGCCCCGGATTTCCGGTTTCTGGCAACGACACGGCTGCTCCTGGGAGTCGCAGAGGCCGTTTACGTATCCGTCGCTCCGGTCCTTGTTGCCGTTCTTTTTCCTGAGTACCGGCGGACCCGAATGCTCAGCATATTTTCGCTTGCCATTCCGGTCGGTTCGGCTCTTGGCTTCGCATTTGGGGGCCTGCTTGGAGATACCATTGGATGGCGCCATTCCCTGATGATCACCGGTTTTGGGTCTGTACCTCTTGGCGTCTGGGCACTCGGGATGAAAGAACCTGAGCGTCTGAAACCTGCATCTGATCGCCCTCCATCTCTGGTAAAATCAATCGGGCTGCTGGTCCGGGACTCCCGATACCGGCTGATTGCTTTGGGAGGTGCCGGCGCCACCTTTGCGTTAGGTGCCTTGGCACTCTGGCTGCCGACGGATCTTGTTCGCCGTTTTGACTTTTCTCTGGGAAAGGCTGGCGTCGTATCCGGTGGGGTTATTGCCGGGATGGCTCTCGTCGGTACGCTTTCCGGCGGACTTCTCGCTGAAAAGCACGAACAGCACAAACCATGGATGATTTATTGGATCCCGGCTGCAGGAATGGCCCTGGGGGCAATTCTTTCTTTCCCTTATTTTCTCCTTGAGTCAGCTGTGCCAGCGATTTTTTCACTCGCTGTGGCCGTCTTGTTCGTGTTTTTCCATACCGGCCCGACACAACGCGCTCTCCTGGACCGTTCACCGAAGGGACTGGCAGCACTCGGGTTCGCCTTCAATGTCTTTTTTATTCATGCCGCTGGCGATGTCTGGAGCCAGCCACTCGCCGGATGGCTTTCAGACGCAGGTACCGACCGGGGCCTGCCCCCGGCGACTGCCCTGCGGGATGCACTCATGCTGGTGGGAATACCCTCTATGCTGGCCGGGGCACTATTTTTCGGCTGGGCCGGCTTGATCGAGAGACGGGCACATTCATCCGGCCAGACCGGCCACGATCTTCCCCCTGGCAGTCTCAGCAAACCGTAACTGGTTGAGTAGCGCACGCACCTGAAGCAGTGTGGAGGGAACCTGTCCGAGCCGTGCCGCGGACTCGTCTGCAAGGGCCTGTATCTGTCGAAGCTGTTCAAAAAATCCGTATCTTCGGGCTACCAGATCACCGGCAGGAGCGCCCGCCTCCTCGTCCAGGAATGAGTATGCCGAATCCCGGGCAAGAGTGAGAAGTGTCCGCGAGGCGGCGACAAAACGTCCTGCCAGCCTCCCATCGACAGGCTTCAAAAATGTCTTCAGCTCGAGAACATTTCGCCAGAGCAGACCAGCAATCCAGCTCGCCATGAGTGCATCTTCCCACTGCCGGAATGGTTTCACGATTTCAGTCCAGCCATTCGACCGGACTCCGGCTGGTCCCAGTCTGGCCAACGAGGGCAAACGGACGCTTTCCAGCTTCAGTACTCCATGCGGAGCACATTCAAGTCCGGAGTGTACGGGCATCTCTGAAACAGTGAAACCGGGAGTATTGCGTGGTATCGCGAATACACCCAGATCGCGGCCGTCAGAGGTTTCTCCACAGACGGCGAGCACCAGAAATACCACCCCCAGGGGACCACCTGTTGTGAATACCTTCAGCCCGTCAACAATCCAGTCCGGACCGTCTCGCTGTGCCCGGGTCGTGATTTTCCCTGGATGCGATCCGACTTTGGGCTCACTCGCTCCCATACATGCGAGTCCCCGTCCAAACTGCATCTCCTGAAGAAGGTCCGGCGCAAGCCGCAAAAGCACCTTGAATCCGATGATATAGTTTACAGTGAGAGTCATCGGCACACCCACATCCATGCCACCGATAGACAGACCCTCAAGAACGGCACCGGCCGACGGGAGGTCCGGAAGGCGATCCCCCGGCGCAACCAGTCCCCGTTTTGCCAGAACCTCCAGAAGCTCATTCCATTTCCCGAGGCTGTCTGGCCGTTCAAGGCCCCTGGGCACCAGACGGTCCGCTACCAGCTGGACGGTAGACTGACGAATATTTTCCAATGCCAGATCCATCAGGCAAAAGGGTCATCCCTGTCCCGCTTAACGTCAACTCTTCCTCCAAACCGGCGACCGGGCTATAAAATCCCGTATGCATTGCCATGTGGAGGGCAGCAAACCATGGATCCTCGTTCCCTGAAAGTCGCCGAAATGTTCGCCACCCTCAAAGATCATGCGAAATCTGACACCATCCTCAACGATTTGTACGACCATTCCTGTATATTCAGTGACCCCCTCCAGAGAGCAGACGGGCTGGAGTCGATCAGAGCCATGAACCGGCGCCTGGCCACCAAAATGGGAGACGTAACCGTAAAAATTCTGGGTGATGCGGTGTCCGACAGAACCCTTTCGATCCGCTGGGTGATGACCTTCAAAGCCCCCTTCATGCTGAGACCAAGCGACCTGGAAGGTGTCTCCTGGATGGAGTTCAACGATGCAGGCAAATGTGTCCGGCATACGGATTACTGGGACATGGGGGCTTTGATCGACAAGGTGATCCCCATTGCAAAGCCACTCCATGATGTGGTCCGAAAGCTCGCCGGGTGAGCCGTCGGCACTTATGTTTTCCCTGTTGATACCGGTTGGGCTTTCTGGTTTGGTAGCTTTGACGGATCTGGGCAAAGTGGGGGATGCACAATGACAACCATGACCATCAGGCGTTATCTGGCCGCAATCCTAGGGACCGTGCTGTTCGTATGTGCATCTGGCTGCGGCGGCGCCAAGATCAGGGCTGCAGGAACGGATGAAAAACAGGAAGCGCGGCTCGCCGCCGGAGACGTCCTCACCTCATCGACAACAGACCCGCTGACCAAAGCCAACCTTGGGATTGTTACTGGTGTTCTTGAAGCTCCCGTGGAACAGGTTTGGGCGGCACTTTCCGACTACGAAGCGTTCCAGCGATATATGCCGTTCATGAAAGAAACCCGTATTCTCCGCAGCGAAGGCACTACGGCGGAACTGCGAGTTACATGGGACAATGTGAATCTTCCGGTTTCTGCGGTCCCGGTATCAATCCAGTACTGGTCGTTGCTCAGAATCCGCACCTATCCCCGCACCTATTACGGAGAGTTCCAGCAGATCGAAGGCGAACTGAAACGCGTGGAGGGGACCATACTGCTCGAGCCCTTTCCCTCGCCGGAAAGCCCACGCACACGGATTGTAGTCAGCATCATATTCCAGATCGGGGATATTCTGGATATCGGGGCACGGGGTTTCTTCGAAACGCTCCTGCCCTCGTACGTTCACAATCTCCGTAAATACCTCAAGTCCATTGACCCGACACTCATCGAGACCAAGCCTTGGGCACAGATTCCCAGGATCAATTCCAGCGAGCATCTCGATACGATCTCCGATGAGGTCAGGGACGCTCTCAGGTGATCCCGGAAGCACCCGCAATAAAAAAATGCGCGTCCTAGAAAAAAATAGTGGCAAACGTCAACCGATTCTGTATTATTAAGTCACTCAGTGAGGGCTGAAGAACCGGAGAGGTGTTACGCGCTTTTCAAAGCCGTCACTTTTCTCAGAGGAATCCACAATGCCCGTTGCCAAGAAGAAGCCTGCCAAGAAGAAAGCCCCGGCCAAGAAGAAGGCCGCCAAGAAGAAAAAGTAATTTCTTCTGGTCTTTGTCCGGGTGACCGGTCCGCGCCCTACGGGGACGTGGTCGGTCACCCGTTCTATTTGGCTTTTCTGGTGGTTATTGACCGCTGTAATCTGACGGATTTTTCTCACCAGATCCCCGGGTATTCTCCGTCGGCTCGGATTCGACGACACTGGCTACCGCCGAAATCAACTGGTCTGCTGAATGCTCGCCGACGAATTTCCGTATCACGCGGCCGTCACGATCCAGCAGAAATGCCGTTGGCAGCCCACGTGATTTTCCAAAACGGTCTATATGTCCGTCCTCACCGAGGAGCACCCGGTATTTCATTCCCTTTTCACTGGCAAACTTTGCGATAGTATCGAGCTTCTCGTCATCAACGGAGACTCCGACCACCGCGAACCCTTTGGGGCCGAACCGCTCCTCAAGGGTATTGAGAGCAGGGATGGCCTGGATACAGGGTCCGCACCAGGTAGCCCAGAAGTCCAGAAACACATATTTTCCCTTCAATGAGGAAAGTATGAACTCGCCGCCTTTCACATCAGGGAGCTTCAGATCTCTTGTTTCGTATCCGGGTTCCTGGGAACTGACCAGTGCCTTTACCCCAGATACGGGAGCGGGGGGCATCAGGTCCACGGGATTGGACGGCTCGGTCCGGTCACAGGAAACATAAAGGAGCGTCATGCAGAGAACTGGCAGAAGCTTAATCATGGCCCTTGCTTCCTAACTCCCTCGAACTCAGGTCACAAGGGGTCCTTGACCCTTCCGCAGGGGCAGGGATAG
>CAZSFB010000129.1:0-7535 GCA_964606035.1 uncultured bacterium
CGAGGGCAACCGTCCCGACACGACACTGGAGGGTCTCAAGTCGCTCAAGCCAGCATTTAATCCCCAGGGCACAGTGACCGCGGGAAATGCTTCGCAGCTCTCCGACGGCGCCGCTGCCGTGGTGATCATGAGTGACGAGGAAGCGAAAAAGCGGAACCTGGAGCCGCTCGGGGCCTACCGGGGATTTGCGGCTGTCGGCTGCGAGCCCGACGAAATGGGTATCGGCCCGGTGTTCGCCATACCGGTCCTCCTCAAGCGGTTTGGCCTGAAGCTGGATGACGTCGACCTGATCGAGCTGAACGAGGCGTTCGCCGTGCAGGTCGTCTATTGCCGTGACCGGCTTGGAATCGACCCGGCGAAGCTGAACGTAAACGGCGGGGCGATTTCCATCGGCCACCCTTACGGGATGACCGGCGCCCGCCAGACGGGCTCGATTCTTCTGGAACTCCGCCGCCGGAAGAAGAAATGGGGCATTGTGACCATGTGCGTGGGTGGTGGCATGGGAGCGGCCGGCCTGTTTGAGGCGTTCAGCTGAGATTTTCTTTGCATGACTCAGGCCCGGCTGCCCAGGCAGCCGGGCCTTTTCTTTCCGGTTGCGGTCTCTTCCGGCCGGTGACAGGATTCCGGTTGTCAGGGCAGAAGGTGGCTCCGTGATGGAACCAGCGGCTGAACAGTCCGGCGCCGGGAAGCGGCCACAATGGAAGCGGTTTGTTGCCGCTGGAGTGCTTCTGGCTTTCGCGCTCCCGGTGGTTCTCGTGCCCTTTATCCGCGCCGAGCGCCAGAGAAAGCTGATGCCTCCGGGAGTGGCCAGGGGTCCCCGGCCGGATGATCCCGTGGCACACCTTTCCACAGGCCCGGTGGAGTATCCGGACGCACAGGCCATCCAGTCGGACTACCGTGCCGCACTCACGAGTTACGAGGCTTTCATGGTCCGGGCCGATAGCGACATCGCCTATCTCGAGCGGTTCTGTGGCGGTGAACAGGTGAATCCTGAGGAAGGGATCGCCCGCACGAAATCGATGGCACAGTTTTTCCAGAATGCACGGAATCATGAGATCGACATGTACGAGATGCGGAGGGTGGCTTCCCTGAAGGGTGTCGATCTCGGCCGTCCACCGTGGGAAACCCGCCAGAACGAAGTAAAGGAACTGAACCTGCGGCTCCAGCGGGCGCAGGAGGCCTGCCGTGAGCGCAATCGTGAGGCCGCCAAGGCGGAAAGATAGGCAGGACAATGGATACACCTGAGCTCTCTGTGGTGATTCCAGTTCTGGACGAGGCGCAAAACCTCGCTCCACTCATGAATGAGCTGTCACAGGTGATGACGGAGCTGGGCCGCCCGTGGGAAATAGTATTCGTGGATGACGGGTCTACCGACGCAAGTCCGGACATGCTCCGGGCCCTTGCCTCCACTGGCGGTATTGTCCGGGCCGTCCTGTTCAGAAACCACGCCGGGCAGTCTGCGGCCCTTGAGGCGGGTTTCCGGTTTGCCCGTGGCCGGTACCTCCTGCCGATGGATGCCGATCTCCAGAACGACCCGCGGGATTTCGCAGGCATGCTCCGGCAGGCGGAGACTGAGGGCGCGGGGATGGTCGTGGGCTGGAGGCGGGAACGTGACGATGGCCGGCTGAGGGTAATGGCCTCCAGCGTGGCAAGCCGGATTATCTCCGACATTACGGATGTTCCGCTTCATGACCACGGCTGCACGATGAAAGTGATCCGTCGCGACCAGTGGGAAGACCAGCCGATACCTGACGGCTGGCACCGGTTTCTTGGCGTACTGGCGAGCAAGCGTGGAATGGTTGTCCGCGAGCGGCCGGTAAACCACCGTCCCCGGCGGCATGGGGAATCCCATTACGGATTCAGCCGGATTCCAGTGGTGGCATTCGACGCCGCTAGGATCGCACGGCTCAGGACGAAGGCTGACTGCTGCGCCCTGAAGGGCGTCCCGTATCAAGTGCTGGAAGTGGTTCCGGTGGACCCCCTCGCCGAGGGAATCTGAAAAACGCCCTTTGGCGAATGGTATTCAGGATTTCCGGGATTTCAGCGACACAAAAAGCACAAGCCAGGAGCCCAGGATCACCCCCAGGTTCGCACTCTGGGATATGCCGTGCCATTTTCCGAAGGCGCGCCGGATCGGGTCGGCAGAGTCCGTGATTCCGGCCTGCCGGATCTGTTCACCGAGGTCCCGGAGCAGCGGACCGGTCCAGGCGGCATTGATGATGGCAAGAACGGCTGCGACCGCTGTGGCAAACGGCAGCCAGCGGGGCAGTCCCGGTTCACAACGGTTCCACCAGATGACTGCCGCAAGCAGCATTGTCATAAGGAGGGTGGCTGTCAGGAAATAGGACGGGAATATCGCCGCCAGAAACTCGCCGCGGCCGGGATTCGGGATTTTCGAGAAAATCACCGGCGTGAGAACCAGCGAATAGAAAGAAAGCACCCCGGCGGTTACCCCCGCCAGCGCCACTGCAGCCCGGCGGGCAAAGGGCCAGCAGGCTTCAGACGCCGGATCAGCCACGGGACTTCTCGATCAGGCGGCCAAGGTCGGTCCGGATGGCTTGCTCAATAGTGGAACGCTCCTTGTCGGTGCATTCGCCACCGGGATGGATTTCGGCTTCGATACGGATCTTGCCTGCCTCGTTGCGGAAGCGGAACAGGTATTCGAGCGGGAAAGTATCCCGCTTGGCCCGGACCACCAGCCGGTTTTCGCCGGAATCATAGGCGTAACTGAGAAACTCCCGTCCCTCTGGTCCCTCCACTTCAAGGGTGTCGCCGGTCACCGGCCCCACTTTCTTCGCAAGAGATGACCACTCGGGAAGCCGGTTCGGATCGGAAACGATCTCGTGAAGCCGGGCCGCACTGGCTGGACCCTCGGCCGAGGTGATGATGGGGTTCCGGTTGATCATGGCTACTTGGGCCTCCTCGCTGTCCGGCCTGCGCCGGGGAGCCGGCTCCGGCTGTAGCATGCAGGGGGTTCCTGGCGCCACTTTTGTGTGGTTGTCCCCATTCCAGGGTTTATTCGGTGCGAGAGGTGGTTATACTTTCCCGCCATGCCTGAAAATCCTGATATCCGGTGGCACGGTTGGCCGCCTCCTCCCGGAAACAGCCACGTAAGGGTGGCTGTGGTTTCGACCGGAAAGATACCCGTCCGCAGCGATTACCTGTCCGTGGGGAGCCGTCTGGGGAAAACGAAAATCCCTTCCTTTGCCTTTCTTATTGAACATTCCCGTCAGCGGATTCTGTTCGACATCGGACTGCCGCGGTTTCTGTCAAGCCCCCTGAAAACGAAACTGGCACCGCTGGTTCCGGCCGTGAAACTTATGGGTATTCTCCCGGAGGTGGGTCGCGGTGAGGACACGGCTACGCAGCTCCGGGCAGCCGGTATCGTACCGAGCAGCATCCAGACGGTTATCTACTCGCACCACCATTTTGACCATACCGGCGACATACGGGACTACCCCGAGGCGAGGATTGTCGTGGGGCCTGGAGTTCTCGACCTGAAGAAAAGCTGGAAACGGGTGTTAAAAGGTCTGAACCCGGATGACCTGCCGGAAGGAAGACCGGTACGCGAGATGAAGTTTACCGGGAGTTCCGGTATTGGCCCTTTTGCGGAAACCGAGGATTTTCTGGGCGACGGGAGTATCTATCTTGTGAACACGCCGGGACACTGCACCGGAGCGATTGGAGCACTACTTCGCCTCAAGAGTGGATGGGTGTTCCTGGCGGGTGATGCAGTGTATGTCCGTGATAACTACCGCCAACCGTCGCCAAAGGGTGTGTTGTACGGCCGTTCGGCGGACGAGGACCGTGACCGTGCCTGGCAGAGTGTCCTCGAAATCCGGGAATTGTCCCTGAAGGCACCTGATGTGCGGATCTGGCCCTCGCATGAACCGGAACTGTTCGACGAGATCAGGCTTTTCCCCGAATTCCACGCCTGAGCGGCAGTTGATCGCTCCGGCAGACAGGTTGACTGCATGAGTAATAAGCCCTGGGTGAAGTTTCTCGGTGCGGCCGGTACGGTGACCGGCTCCCGCTTTCTCGTTGGTACCCCTTCAGGTCTCGTCATGGTGGATTGCGGAATGTTCCAGGGCGGTCGTGACGTGAAGGACCTGAACTGGATGAAGCTCGATTTCCCCATCCGGGAGCTGAAAGCGGTAGTAATTACCCACAGCCATATTGACCATTCCGGCTTTGCACCGAGACTGAACGCGCTTGGTTACAAGGGGTTTTTCTATGCGACGGAGGCAACGCTCGAGCTTTGCGATATCCTGTTACCCGATTCCGGCTATCTGCAGGAGGAAGAAGCCCGGTTCGTAAACCGGCGCGGCTACTCCCGGCACCAGCCGGCAATGCCGCTATACACCCAGAGCCAGGCCGAGGCCGTGATCCGGTATTTTCGCGGGGTTCCGTACCGGACAACAAAGGAAATTCTTCCGGGTGTTCGGGTCCAGTTCGTGAAGACGGGCCATATCGTGGGGGCCGCCCAGGTATACATGGAAGTGGATTTCCCAGGCCGTACCGTGCGGATGCTTTTCTCGGGAGACCTGGGCCGGTACAACGTGGCCTTCATGGATCCGCCGGAACGGGTCGATCTGCCGGATGGGCTGGATCTCCTGTGCGTTGAATCCACATATGGGGACCGGCAGCACGAGGAGATTGATCCCCGCGACTGGCTGGAAAAGCACGTACAGGACGCACACCGGAAAAGGCAGGTGATCCTCGTTCCTGCCTTCACGCTGGGGCGTACCCAGCATCTCCTGTACCTGATTGAGGAACTGGAGCGGGAGAAACGGATTCCGCCGACACCTGTTTATCTGGATTCGCCGATGGCGAGCTCCATCACGAAGCTCTATGCCCGGTATGAGGATGAACACAATGCTGAAATCGCCCGGATGCTCGGCCACTCGGCCGGCGTGAAAAGCTGGAAATCGCTGAAACTGACCTCAACCGTGGGTGACTCCAAGGACCTGAACCAGGTTACCGGTCCGGCGATTATCATTGCGGCCAGCGGTATGATGTCTGGAGGCCGTATCCTCCACCACCTAGCCAACCGTCTTGACAAGCCGGAAACGAAGATCCTGATTGTCGGTTTTCAGGCGGCAGGTACACGGGGCTGGGCGCTCCTGAACGGGGCGAAAGAGCTCAGGATTTTCGGCGAGCCGGTGCCGGTACGGGCCGAGATCGACCACCTGGATGCCTTTTCAGGGCATGGCGACCAGGCCGACCTGCTGGAATATGTCCGGCGGCTCAAGGTGACGCCTCGGAAGCTCGCATTGGTCCATGGAGAACCGGGAGCGCTGAAGGGTTTCGAGAAGGCGATCAAGGAACAGCTGGGGCTGAAAGCCCACGTTGCGAAACTGGGCGAAAAGCTGGAACTGTAATTTCAGTGTTCGCGGGTGACCGTGAACCAGAAGACGTTTCTGGCAATTTTTCCGAAACGGTACATCCCGCGCCCCAGGAACCGGCCCGGCTCCGTCTCCCGCACCTCGTCCGTCAGGGGACGCATGATTGATGGATTGCGCTTCGTGTCGTAGATGATCTTTGTGACTTCGGCACCGTCCACGGATTCGCCGCGCTCGACACGGAAGTGGCCCGCCTTGATCAGCTTTCCGAGAAAAGCGTTGTAACCGACGATTCCTTCGGGAGTCTGCTTGAAAACTTTCGTGTGGCCCAGAAACCGGATTGGCCGGGGCAGGAAATCTGCCACCAGATGCACGGCATATTCGCCGGGAAGGTCGTCAGGATTCTTCGGAATGGCGCTTTCGAACTGGTCATTCAGGCTCATGGAGTCACCCTCTTTCCGGGAAAAATAATAGCTGAAGGGATCCGCGTCCGTCGATGGAAGCCGGCAATATGTGCGGATGTCCAATGAGTCCCGTTCAGGGAGTTGCAGGCGTGGCGGCGGCATCCGAAAGGCGGACCGGACCTGGACTCGCTGAATTCTCCAGCACCAGCGGATATTCATGGGCTGGATCGAACCCCCGGTAGGGATCCACCCGAACCGGAGTGATCGCTGGAGGTTGCGGCAGCTCCGGCCGGAGCCAGCCGGACAGGTTGACCGGGCCCAAGGTTGGCACCCCGGATGCCTGCGTCGGCTTTGGAGCAAGCATCTGCTCGAGTGCGAGTGTGTAGAGCTGTTCCCCCTCCGGACCATACAGCAGGCGGTAGTTGGACCAGCTCTTGAATATCTTTTTCACGTAATTGCGGGTCTCACGGAACGGAATTTCCTCAACGAACTCATCCAGCTCCAGGCCCCCCAGCCGTTCCCGCCAGCGATTCACGTTATGGGGACCGCCATTATAGGAGGCGATTGCAAAAACCATGTTTCCATTGAACTGGTCAATCAGCTGCCGGAGATAGGCAGAACCCAGTCTCACGTTCGTCTCCGGGATCCGGAGATCATCGATTGACGGCTTTTTCAGTCCAAGTGACCGGGCGACATTTTCAGCTGTGGGCGGGATGAGCTGCATCAGGCCATGCGCGTTGGCGATGGAAAGCGCCTTTGGATCGTAAGCGGATTCCTCACGGATGATGGCGAGAATGAAACGGGCATCGAGACGGTTCTGTTCGGCCATCGGGTTCACATGGTCCAGGTAGGCCCGGGGATAGAGGGCGCGCCAGCTCCGCACGTTCGAGACTTCCGGCGCCGACGGTTTTCCGAGAGTGTTCCAGCCCCAGGTGCGAAGCCGCAGGTAATCGTGAGTTTCCTCAAGCAGCGGGAGCAGGCGGCTCACCTGCTCATTCGGCGGATTGCCACGGGCGATGAAATCAAGCTCGTCGGCGGCTTCCCGGAAAAGTCCCAGCACGATCATCTCGGCGGCTGACGGCACGGCGTCGCGCCTGAGGCCCTCAAACGAGTCGGCGATCTGCATCAGTTCCGGCTCATGCCGGAGTGGCGGGGCGCGGACACCGCTGCCGCTGTTCCCGGACAGCATCTGGCGGTAGATTTCCGGCGCGGACAGGCGGCTGAGACGCCCTTTCGCCATTCCGCCGTAGTAATGCCAGTTCCGCTCGGTCCATAGCCGCGAATAAATCTGGTCAGCTTCATCCTGTTGCCCGGATTTTTCCAGGGTACGGCCCAGCCAGTACAACGATCGTTCGTACTCTTCATCCGAGGTGGAGGCTGAAGCGGCCCGAAGCCACGTGGAAGCGGTTTCCATGTTTCCGGCGAGATAGTCCAGCCAGCCGATCTGGAAACGGGAAGAAGCTGCCAGCGCAGACTTCGGATAGGTCTGAACAATCCGTTCATACAGTTTGCGTGCTTCCGGATCACGGCCTGCCACATGATGAAAACGGGCAGCGTTATACAGGGCATCGGCGGCAACCGGGGAGGCGGGGAAATCCTCCGCCACTTTCAGGAACCGCTGGATGCCGAGATCCTCGTTAGAGCGGGCTGTGACCTGGGCGCTGCGAAACCGCATCGAGGCAAGGTCGGCTCCGGGCAGGGCGGTGATCTGGTCATAGATATTCCGTGCCGCCGAAAACTGCCGGTCCCGCTCAAGTGCCTGGGCATAGGCGGTCAGTGCGTCAATCCG
>CAZSFB010000130.1:0-7520 GCA_964606035.1 uncultured bacterium
TGGCCGGTCCAAACTTCGTGATGTACGAAACCGAGTACAACGAGATCTCGGACGTCATCGAAAAGCTTGCCACGGAATCGAACGCGAAAGTGGTCTTCCTGGTCGACAAGAACGGCCAGCTGATTGCGAGTTGTGGCGAAACCGAGAATCTTGACACCACCTCGATGGCCTCCCTCACGGCGGGCAACATTGCGGCCACAGGCGGTCTCGCCAAGCTGCTCGGTGAAAAGGAGTTCTCGGTCCTCTTCCATGAAGGCGACCGCGACAACCTTCATATCTCGATCATCGGGGGCCGGGTGATCCTCGTTGTGATCTTCGACGGACGCAGTTCGCTGGGCCTGGTCCGGCTCCGGGTGAAAAAGGCGGGCGAGACGCTCCAGAAGATCTTCGAGAAACTGGTGGCAAAGGCTGAGGCCGAAGGCGCCGGCTCCTCGCCGTTCGCCGAGATCACGGACGACGATATCGACAACCTCTTCAGCGAGTAGGAAGGGAGCCAGTACGCATGTCGTTCATCAACTACAGCTCCCGCGAAATCAACTGCAAGATCGTCTATTACGGTCCGGGCCTCTGCGGCAAAACGACCAATCTGCAGTACATCTACGACAAGTCGAACCCGGAGGCGAAGGGCAAGATGATCTCCCTCGCCACGGAAACCGAACGGACCCTGTTTTTTGACTTCCTCCCGCTCTCGCTCGGCGAAATCCGTGGTTTCAAGACCCGGTTCCACCTCTACACGGTGCCCGGACAGGTGTTCTATGACGCTTCCCGCAAGCTGATCCTGAAGGGTGTGGACGGCGTGATCTTCGTCGCCGACAGCCAGGTGGAGCGCATGGAAGCGAACATCGAGTCAGTGGAGAACCTGAAGCAGAACCTTGCCGAACAGGGTTATGACCTCGGGAAGATTCCCTACGTCATGCAGTGGAACAAGCGGGACCTGCCGAACGCGGCTCCGGTCGAGGAGCTCCAGAAGCTCCTGAATCACCTGAATGTCCCGGCCTTCGAGGCCTGTGCCTCGAAGGGTATCGGCGTCTTCGAGACGCTGAAGGCGAACGCCAAGCTGGTGCTTACGGAACTGAAAAAGGGGAAATAACGGTCCAGCCGCCCCCTGGAAGAAAAGCCCGCCACCACCGGCGGGTTTTCTGTTTACGGAGCCCGGCAGCGTTGGCTATGCTTCAATCCGGTTCCCACAGTGAGGGTTTATGGAAATCACGAATCTCATCAGTACGCTTCTTTCCGAAATGCAGCGCATTTCGTCCTCGGAGACCATCGTCGGCAAGCCGATCCGGGTTGGGGATGCGACGATCATTCCCATCAGCAAGCTGGGCATGGGTTTCGGTGCCGGAACCGGTAACGGTCAGGGCAAGCCCCACAGCACTGCTGATGGATCATTGCAGGCGGCTGGCGTGGGTGGTGGTATTTCGGTGGATCCACAGGCCTTCATTGTTGTTGACAAGAACGGGCAGGCACAGATGCTCTCGCTCAGCCAGTCAAAAGAGTCGATCCTCACCCGCGCCATCGAGCTGATTCCGCAGGTGGTGGACAAGCTGGTGGACGCCGGAGCCTCAGCCGGAAACCGGTTGACCGAAGGTGCCACGCAGATCGCCACAACAGTCGTCGAGTCGTCAAAGGTGGAGAAGGGCTCCAAGCACAAGGGCTAACTCTTTTGGACGGCAGTCCCGGACCACTCTTTTCAGTCCTGTTTGCACTGGCGGCGGCGGTGGTTTTCTCCGCCGCCGCTTCTGCTTTTGTGCTTCTATGGCTGTGGAGGACCCCACTCTGCATCCGGGGTCATGCCAGTGCGGGACTGACCCGTACTACCGGTGCATCGGCAGAGATAACCCTATATCCGTTCAGGTTTGACCTCATCCGCATTGAGGGAAAGGTCCAGCTACGGCTCCGGGCCGGCAGGCGGACACTCATGACGGTACCAGTCAGCACCCCCCTATCCACCAGGAACGATGAAGGGGAAAAGACAGCTCCCCGCCCGGAACAATTTCTCCGGGCGCTCCGTTTCGTGGACCGCCACTGGGGGATAGGTGCCATCGCCCTGCATCTGGCAGGATGTCTGAGATTTGTGACCCTGGAGGAGTTTTCCGGATATATAGAGTTTGGTTCGACCAGTCCGGCTGTGACCGGGGAGATTTACGGTTATCTCTGCTCGGCAACACCCCTCTGGGCCAGGCTCCCTGGATTCAGGTGGCAGCCCAACTGGTCTCCAGGTGGTGCATTCGAATTCGACCTGACGGTTTCAGCCGGATTCTATTTTCTCAGGATGATTGCCTCTACGCTCTGGTTCCTCGTGCGGCGGTTCCGCTGGCAGAAACCGGCAACACCCGCATTGCCGCCCGCCATACTCGAAGAAAGCCACCATGCGGCCTGACGCGGACAGCAATGGCCCGGGTTCCCGTACGGATTACATGGCCGGGAAGGTCATCTCTGTTGACGGAACGCGCATGATCCCCGTCTCGCGAATCCGGGTGTCGGCGGGAGGCACTGATACCGGTAATGCGGCAGGGTACGGCGGGGCGGCGCGGACTGAAATCGTCGGGGTCTTTCTCGTCACCCCGGAAGGAAGAGAAAAATGGCTGCCTGCCGAAAGCAGCCCTCCTGATGAGGCTGCCGACTGGAATGCGTGGCTTCATGGACAGCCCAGACTGCTGGCAGGGATCCGGAACTTGCTGAAAAGCAGCCTGTAAGAAATCCAGCAGCTATTGCTGAGCCTGGGTGGCTCTGGGAAAAAGACCGTCCGTAATCAGCCAGGCTCCATCAAGATAGTTCCAGGTGAGGTCCAGATACATGCGCTTGACGACGATCGAGTTGCGGTTCGTGTAGTCGATAGCGATACGGGTGTAGGCGACGTTGGTATCATCCTCGCCCTTTTTATCCTTGCCCCAGTACCACTTCTCGACATCAACCTGGGTGGCCTTGATGCCCCGCGCCCGAAGATCCTCAACAAACTGCTCGCGCAGGGCCGGATGTACAGACAATGAGGCGGCACGGGCCTCATCGGCGTGGGAATGAAGATAGCCGCCCATGAACTCCCGTGTCGCACCCTGGAGCTGGTCGGCCTTCTCACCGTCGGGGTCGAACATCCGCATGAGCGGTGCACAGCCTGACGAAAAGACGCCGGCCGCAAGGATCAGGAGGAGTAATCGACGGAACGGGTTCACGCCTTGGCCGCATCCGCCGGGGCAGCGGCTGTGTTCTTGCCGGAGGCACCGGAGGGCCACAGGGCGGCACCCGTCAGGACGGCTGCTCCGCCCGCACTGATGGCGGCAAAGAAGGCCCCAAACACAACCAGGTTCAGCATCAAGGGATAGATCATTTTCTGCTCCTGTCAGGCCGTTAAAACTTCCCTGATCCAGGCACCGGGGTCAAGCGTTTTCACCGCCGGTCTTGCGGCGGTCCAGATCCCAGTGGCAGCTCTTGTATTTCTTGCCGCTGCCGCACCAGCAGGGGTCGTTACGGCCAAGTTTCGGCGCGTCCCGCTTCTGCGGAGTCACGCTTCCGCCCGCCTGTTCAATACGCTGTTGCCGGGCGGCCCGGACGGCTACCTTCCGGCTGGCCCCCTTCTCACCTTCAGTCCCGTCGGTGCCACTGGTGGCCGCGCCCTGATGCACGAAGCTGAGCCGCCGGACCTGGGATGCCCGCTGTTCGAGATCCTTCTCGAGGTCGGCATCCGAGGCCGCCGCCCCCGGAGGCATAACGGCGGGTGCCTGCTGCCCTGCAGGAAGCTGTGTCTGTCTGGCCGCCTGTTCCCTGGCCAGCCGGATCAGCTCTTCCTGCTGCCGCGACCAGCGGCATACGTTGGTCACGGTGTCTGCCTGGATCGAGGCAAGCAAAGCCTGGAACATCTCGAAGGCTTCCTTCTTGTAGACCATCACCGGGTCCTGCTGTGCGTACCCGCGCAGGCCGACGCCTTCCTTCAGGTGATCCATGTTGACGAGATGCTCTTTCCACAGTGTATCGAGGGTGATGAGCCAGAAATGCCGCTCCACCGCCCGCATCCGCTCCTCGCCGACCAGCTGCTCCTTCTGGCGCAGGAACTCCTGCACGTCCTTCTGTACCAGATCCGCGAATTCCGCCGGGGTGATGTCACCGGTGCTCTCGCGGACGTAGGTGGTCTCCATCGCAAACAGATCTTTCATCGCCGCATTGATCGCATCGAAGTCCCAGTCCTGCGGATAGCTGTTCTCCGGACAGTGCTGCGCGACGGTGTCATCCACAGTCTCCGTGAGCATCTCCGCAAAACGCTCTTTCACATCCTTGCCGTTCAGGATGTCGCGCCGCTGCGAATAGATCACCAGGCGCTGGCGGTTCAGGGCATCATCATACTTGAGCAGGTGCTTGCGGATGTCGTAGTTGCGGGCCTCAACCTTCTCCTGCGCACCAGCAATGGATCGGGACAGCCAGGGATGCTGGATCGCCTCGTCATCCTTCATGCCGAGCCGTTCCATCCAGCCCTTGATCCGTTCGCCACCGAATATCCGGAGGAGGTCGTCATCCAGGGAGAGGAAGAACTGGCTTGAACCGGGATCCCCCTGGCGGCCGGCACGGCCCCGAAGCTGGTTGTCAATTCGCCGGGACTCATGACGTTCGGTGCCGATAATGTGGAGCCCGCCCAGCTCGACCACCCGCTTTTTCTGCTCTTCGCACTCGACCCGGGCCGTCTTCAGTACGTCCTCCCATTCGGGGCCCTCGTGGGGCACACCCTCGGGCATGCGGGCCCGGGCGAGTGCCTCCGGATTGCCGCCAAGGACGATATCCGTTCCACGGCCGGCCATGTTCGTGGAGATCGTGATGGACCCAAGGCGGCCTGCCTGTGCGACGATCTCCGCCTCGCGAGTGTGTTGCTTCGCATTCAGCACTTCATGGGTAACACTCTTGCGCCGGAGAATGCTTGCCAGTTGCTCGGACTTCTCGATAGAGGTTGTGCCAACCAGCACCGGGCGGCCAGCCTTGTTCATCTCCAGAATCTCCTCGACCACTGCCGTGAGTTTCGCGTCCTGGGTCTTGAACACCAGATCGGCCCGGTCGTCGCGGATCATCGGGAGGTTGGTCGGGATGGACATCACTTCAAGCTTGTAGATGTCCATGAACTCGGAGGCTTCTGTTTCTGCCGTACCGGTCATTCCGCCCAGTTTCTTGTAGAGGCGGAAATAGTTCTGGAAGGTGATCGTGGCGAGGGTCTGATTCTCGTTCTCGATCTGGACACCTTCCTTCGCTTCAATGGCCTGATGAAGACCATCCGACCAGCGGCGGCCGGGCATGAGTCGCCCGGTGAATTCGTCGACAATGATTACTTCGCCGTCGGCAACAACATATTCCACGTCCCGCATGAACAGCAGGTGCGCCTTGAGCGACTGGTTCACATGGTGAACCCATTCGACATGCTGGAGATCGAACAGGTTGCCGATACCCAGATCCTTCTCGACGAACTCGACACCTTCATCCGTGAGCGATGAGGACCGTCCCTTTTCGTCCAGATTGAAGAACCGGCCACGGACCATGCCCTTCTGCTCCTGGACGCCTTCGGGCAGGGGTGGCGGCACATAGTCTTCGCCGGCGGCCTCCGCGCGGGCCTGCTTCATCCGCTCAAGTGCCTCCTGACGGCGGCGCGCAAGGGCCTCCTTCATGTCAGCACTTCCGCGCTGCTCTTCTTCGCGGACGAGCTTCCCGATGGTGGAGTTGATCCGGAGGTATTTGTCGGAGGATGCCTCCGCCTGGCCCGAGATAATGAGCGGGGTACGGGCCTCGTCAATAAGGATCGAATCCACTTCGTCGACGATCGCGAAAAAGTGTCCGCGCTGGACGAGATCCTGCCCGCGGAACTTCATATGATCTCGCAGGTAATCGAATCCAAACTCGTTATTCTGCCCGTAGGTGATATCCGCTCCGTACTGGACCTGCCGCTCGGCATCTGTGAGTCCATGGACGATCACGCCGGTAGAAAGCCCCATCATCCCGTAGATCGCATCCATCCACGCCCGGTCGCGGCGGGCCAGATAGTCATTCACCGTAACGACATGGACGCCCTGTCCGGCAATGGCATTGAGCGACGATGGCAGGGTCGCCACGAGGGTCTTTCCTTCACCGGTGCGCATTTCGGCAATCTTGCCCTGATGAAGGGCGATACCGCCGATCAGCTGCACGTCGAAATGGCGCATACCGAGGCGGCGGCGGCCACATTCGCGGACCATGGCGAACACTTCCGGGAGGATGTCGTCCAGCGGCCGGCCATTGGCCACTTCCTGGCGAAACTCGTTGGTCCGGGTCCGGAACCAGTCGTCGGCTTTTTCGCGCATCTGAGGCTCGAGTTCGCCAATACGGGCGATCGTCGGCCGGAGACCTTTTACATACCGGTCGTTGCGGGAGCCAAAAATCTTCTTGAAAAACGCTGATATATCCATGCCTGCCTGGCCTTGAGCCGTCTCTGGTTGCCGCCCGCACCAGCCCGGTTCCGGCGGCGCAGATGGCCCGCGTGCGACCGGGAAAGGGATCCCCCGGACACCCGAAGAAACCCGATCCTAGTGGCGCGGTGCGGGGGGTTCAATGGGGCTGAAAAAGAGGCGTAACCCGCGGGATTAACGGGTTTTTACGTCAGAGCCCTTCACCACGGTCATCCATCAGGATCGACCCTTCGGGGGTGAAAACCTCCCGGACGGTTGAACCGAGCTGTCCCAGTCCCCGGCCGAAAAAATGGTCAGCGGCCTCAATTACATGGAGATGGCAATGCTCAAGGTTCTCGTTCACGAGATCCTTCACCCGGTGCAAGGGGGCGTATTCGTCCCGGCCCGCCGCAACCACATGCGTTTCAATTCCGATGTCTTTCAGGGGGCTGAAATCCATGAGCCGCACCGGAGGGGCTACCAGGAGAAGCCTCTCCACACGGCTGTCAGCGAGCGCCGTCTGGAGTGCCGCAAGGGCACCATAGCTGTAACCTGCAGCCGTGACCTTTTCATGGTCGGAGCAGGTCAGAAGGATCTGCGAGATCGCCGCGCTGAAATCCTCGACCGCCGACTCGATGCGGTCGGTCATCTGTCCCTGGCTCGCTCCGACGCCCTTGTAGTTGAACCGTAGACTTGCATGATGAACCCGGTAGAGCGCATGGGCGGTCTCATTAAGAACCGGCGAATCCATGGAACCCCCGTAGAAGGGATGCGGCGGGGCCGCCACTACAGGCTGGTGCTCACCCCGGTGGTAGAGCCCCTCCAGATGGATGTCTCCGAGAGGTATCACGACCATTCGTTCAAGGAACTGCCCCGGCATCACCATAAGATCAGTCCGCCTTAACACCCTTTGACCAGCGGATCATTACTGGCATGGAAGTGATGACAAACTCGATCGTCCCATCGTTCCACCCGGTGAGTTGTCTCGTTTCGCGGTCGAAGCAGTCGGTGACAGTCGCTTCGCGGTATCCCTCCGGGGCGCCGATGCCCACCGGATAGTTTTTTCCGTCGACAGACCAGAGGATCTCCACCACCGGATCTCCTGTCTCGATCTCGGCAAACCGGGCCCTG
>CAZSFB010000131.1:0-7471 GCA_964606035.1 uncultured bacterium
CTGTGGAACATGCATATTTATACAGTGAGGTTAGTTCAGTCATGCCAGTGAATGTCAGTCTGGAGTTCACTCCCAACCCGGATACCTTGAAATACACGGTGAATCAGCAGCTGATTGAACGAGGTGCCGAAAATTTCACGGATCCGGTCAAAGTGGACCGTTCCCCGCTCGCCAGGCGTCTCTTTGCGGTTGAAGGGGTAAAGGCGATCATGATCGGACCGACCTTTGTCACGGTGACCGTAACGGGACAGGACAAGCTCATGTCCGTCAACACAGCCATGCTGAAGGAGATCCGCCAGCACCTCGAAGCCGGTGAGCCGGTGGTGACCGGCCCCCGGTCTGAATCTGAACATGGAGCGGACGATTCCGAAGTCGCCCGCAAGATTATCGACATTCTCGACCAGCAGGTCCGGCCAGCTGTGGCGCAGGACGGCGGAGATATCGTTTTTCACAAGTTCGAGTCGGGAACCGTCTACCTGCAAATGCGCGGGTCGTGCTCGAGCTGCCCGTCGTCTGTTGCGACTCTCAAGCAGGGGATCGAGACCCGGCTTCGGGAACTGGTTCCTGAGGTCAACGAAGTCGTTCAGATCTGATCGCTTCCCGTTCCTTGATACCGCCGTCCGGTTTTCACGGGCGGCGGTTCTGCTTTTGGGATAGGATGTGGGCGTTCCGATAACCGGGGAAAGCTGGGAGAATCAGAATGGATCTTGTGACGGGTGGAGGGGGTTATCTCGGCTCTCATGTCGTTTCTGCCCTGCTCGAACGTGGCCGGCATGTCCGTATCCTTGATGTGCAAAAAACACAGTATTGTCCATCAGGAGCGGAGTTCGTTCAGGGGGATATGTCCCGGGCTGATGACGTCCGTTCGGCCATGTCTGGCATCGAGCGGGTTATTCACATCGCCTTCGTTCAGTCCATGTCCCGTCGCCCGGAATCCGAACGGTACCGGATCAATATCGACGGGATGTCGAACCTTCTTGATGCCGCGCACTCACAGGGCGTGAAAAGGTTTGTCTTTACCTCGACGATCGAAATCTATGGGGTCAGACCGCCATTTCCCTGCCTCGAGGATGCGCCAAAGGATGAGCCTGTAGGCTGGTACGGCCGGCACAAGTGGATTTGCGAGCAAATGCTGTGGGATTTCAGCCGGAAAACTGGTCTTCCGGCGGTTGCATTGCGGATGCCCACGATTTGCGGGCGTGGTTTCTACAATCACCGGCCACTGCTGAAACTGATGGACCGGATTCTCGACAACAAGACGGTGGCAGTGATTGGAAGCGGCTCCATTCCAGGAGATTTCGTGCTTTTGGAGGATGTGGTTCAAGGGTTCATGTTGGCAGTGGAGCACCCGAACGCGGCTGGTGAGTCTTTCAATATTTCCGGGAAGGGAGCCTCATCGCAGAGTGAGGTGATTCACGCGATGATCCAGGCCGTTGGGTCATCGTCACGGATCGTCCGGATACCTCTCTGGCTGGCGCGGAGCGGTATTCGTCTGTTGAGGGGTTTAGGGGTTCACGATCTTCCTCCAGATCAGGATGGGTATTTGTTCAATCCAAACCACTATTCCGTGGAAAAGGCGCGCCGGATGATCGGTTATGAGCCGCGAGCGACCCCTGCTGAAGCCGCTGCCGCCCTGATCACCGGATACGTTCAGGATCGTGAATATGTCCGCAAGCGGTCCGAAAACTACTGAATCATCCTGATGATCAGCTACCGTCGCAGCCGAAGAGGGGACCTGTGAAGATTGCGTTTGTTACCTGGGTGCCGGATATGTTGACAAAACCCCGGTCAGACGTCTCAGACGCAACCGCGGGCTGCCGGATGCGACCTCAACAGGATGAGAGACTTGCGGAAATATCACGGAACCGTGGTTAGAATAGCTGGTCGCCTTTTTGAATCACCCGGAACGGTTTCAGAACCCGCTGACCAGTTTTCTGTCCCTCGGGATAGATACATTCGATGATCACAGTTCCGCGCCCGGCAGAATCGGTGGCCCGGAATACGCCGCCGGACTCTAATACTTCAATTACCCCGCCCACCTGCTTTTCGCGGGCAAGGCCCAGCACAATTGTGGGGTCCGAAATCCGGCCGTCGGCAAGCTCCAGGAAATCGGCGCGATTCACCTGGATTTCAGGAATGGCGGTCAGGAGCTCTTCCTGGGGAAACAGCCACTTTGAATAGCTGGAAACGGAAGCAGATACCTCAAAAGGTCCCACAGCTTCTTCAAGATCTTTCAGTGTAAAGGCCCGGTCAATGGTCAGAGGCCCTACGGCCTCCCGTACCAGACTTTCCAGCAGCCCGCCGGTGCCGAGGTTTTTGCCAAGATCGTGGGCAATGGATCGCAAATAGGTCCCTTTCGACGATCTGACAGTGATATCCACAAAAGGCGGCTCATAGGCGTTGAGCCTCAGTTCGTGGATGGTCACCTCGCGGGCCTTCTGCGCGACATCAAATGACTCACCTGCGCGTGCACGTTCATAGAGCGGCTTGCCCTCCACCTTGATCGCCGAAAAAATCGGTGGAGCCTGAAGGATTTTTCCCCGGAAGGTGTTGAGTGCCTTTTCGAGCTCGTCCGGTGCAGGAAATTTCGAAGGATGATGCTCCGTAACGGCTCCGGTGCAGTCATAGGTGTCGGACTCGGCACCAAGCCGGATTCTTGCACGGTAAACCTTGTCAAAACCGGTTACGAGACCCGCAAACCGTGTGGCGCGGTTGATACATACAGGGAGCACCCCGGTGGCAAAGGGGTCAAGGGTCCCCGTATGGCCCACCTTTTTGACCTTGAAGATTTTCTTGAGCTGCTTCACGACAGCAAAGGACGTCATTCCGGCGTCCTTGTTAACGACAACAATGCCGCTCAGGTCGGAACGGAACTCAATACGAGGGCGGCGTGGTTCTGTCACGTCGGGGGGTCTGCTTTCCTGCTGGACTTGCCTTTACGGACTCCGGTGATCCTCAAGGGGGCCTTCACTTCCCACGGGCAGCCGCCTTTTTCAAGTCCTTTGCAATTTCTGTATAGAGACGTTTCCGGACGTCTTCCAATTGCCCCGGAATGGTGCAACCGGCTGCCCGGGCATGGCCACCACCTCCAAAGCGGTTACAGATGGCACCGACATCCAGGTATCGTTTTGATCTGAGGGAAATGCGCCAGACGCCGGCTTCCGCCTGCTTGAAAAAGACAGCGACCTCCACGCCCTCGATACCCCGTGGATAGTTTACGAATTCATCCAGCAGGTCCTTGGAGCCCCCGAATTTTTCGAGGGTATTTTTCGCAATGGTGAGCGACGCGATTTTTCCGTCCGGTGAAACGTCGAGTGAGGGGAGAACTGCCCCGAGGAGATCGACCCGTGCCCGAGGGTAGGTCATATAGATCATTTCGGCGGAAAGGGCCGGGACGATCCGGAACCTCTCCATCAGGTCCGTTGCGGTGCGCATGGTCTTCGGGGTTGTGTTCGAGTACCGGAAAGCGCCCGTGTCGGTAATGATCGCCGTATAACAGCAGACAGCCGATCCCTGATTCAACCCAAGGGAGGCATTGATAATATCGTAGGCGCATTCCCCTGATGAGGAAGCGTCGAGGTCTACGTAATTGATCTCTCCGAACTGCTGTTTGTCCTTGTGATGATCCACGTTGAGGATCTGCTTTACATATCCCCGGGACAGCCATTCTTTCAGCCAGGGGCCGGGTCTTTCGATGGAGCCGGAGTCTGACACAATGCACAGATCGAATGGTTTTCTTGTTGATGGAAGGGCCGTTTTTAGCCACTGGCTTCCAGGCAGAAACCGGAGGTTATGCGGGACAGGATCGGCGTTGTAGATGTGAACTTCCTTCCCCGCCGCTTTCAGTGCATTGGCGAATGCGAGCGTGGCTCCCAAGGCGTCTCCATCGGGGTTGACATGACAGGTGCAGAGAATTCGACGCGCGGATCGCAAGGCTTTCGTTGCTGGCTTGAGGGCAGGTAGTGCCTTGGGTTTTCGGGAAAGCGGCTTTTTCCGGAATGTTGTCATCCCGGTAGGGTTCGCTGTTCCGGGAGCCGGGGTCAAGCGGCCGTCAGGGCCGCCAGCGGAACGCATGGCAAAGTGCCATGGCGAGGGCGTCGGCCGCGTCCGGAGATGGCTTCTCCCGGAGATTCAGGAGGGTCTTTACCATCAACTGCACCTGCGACTTGTCTGCGCGTCCATTTCCCACGATGGCCTGCTTGACCGTAGCTGGCGGGTAAGGCGTAACGGCGATATCCGCCTTGGCAATTGCGAGTATCGCTGCGCCACGGGCATGGCCGAGAATGATGGCGGTTTGGGCATTCTCGGAGACAAAGGGCATTTCCACCGACGCAGAGACCGGATGGAATTTTTCGATGACAGCCGCAACGGCATCATGGATTTCGACCAGCCGCTCTTCGATTGGCGATCTGGCACTGGTCCGCACTTCGCCATGAGCAACATGGGCCAGCCGTGATCCGGTCACGTCCACAACCCCCCAGCCGGTCACATTCGAGCCAGGGTCTATTCCCAGGATCCTGCGGGTCATTCGCGAAGGATAGTCGACGCTGCTTCGAAAACAGAGAAGGCGGCCTGAAGCCGCCTTCGCGTTCAACCGGGCTCTGGCGATCAGCCGGCGAGTTTTTCCAGCTCCGCCTCGTCCATGTCGGCGTTGTGGTGAACCTTCTGAATGTCGTCAATATCTTCCAGCCGGTCCAGCAACTTCACCATTTTGGCCACGTCGCTTCCGGCAAGGGCCACCGTTGTCTGTCCGACTTTGGCGACTTCGGCACTGATATACTTGGCGCCGATCTTGTCGAGCGCATCTTTGACATCCGCGAACTTTTCCGGCGCACAGGTGAGGTAGAATGAATCGCCTTCGTCCTGGAGATCTTCAAGGCCGGCATCAAGCGCGGCTTCCATGATCTTGTCTTCAGAGAGATCGCCCTTCTCGATCGAAAAGACACCCATGCTCTTGAAGTTGTAAGAAACCGAACCCGACGCACCCATCTTGCCGTTATTCTTGTCCAGCGCCGACCGCACTTCCGCGACAGCGCGGTTCCGGTTGTCGGTCAGGATGTCCATGATAACGCCAACGCCCGCCGGGCCGTAGCCTTCGAGCGAAAACTCTTCGTAGTTTACGCCTTCCAGTTCGCCCGTGCCCTTCTTGATGGCGCGGTCGACGTTGTCATTCGGCATGTTTTCCGCACGGGCCGCAGCAATGGCGGTGCGAAGTCGCGGGTTGCCATCCGGATCTCCGCCGCCGAGCTTGGCGGCGATCGTGAGTTCCTTGATAAGCTTGGTGTAGACCTTGCCTTTTTTGGCGTCTGCAGCGCCCTTCTTGTGCTTGATCTTGGACCATTTATTGTGGCCGGACATGGCAACCTCCCGAACCGATACTTGCAGGGGTGGCAATCCGTGCCGGAACTTCATGTCCGGTGACGGATCGGAGACCCCTCAAGGCTTGGGGGCGGCTTTCCGCCGCCCGAAGAGACGGCTGGTTATAGCCGCCAATGGGGCTGGGTCAAGGCAACGATTAACTTGCTGGATTCACAGACAATATAGTTTGCCCGGCCACCTGAAACGGACTCATCCAGCCCTTCGTTTTTTCGCGTAGGCTTCCGCCTCGTGGCTTTGTGTTACCGTGAGGGCTGTGGTCTTGATGATATCTTCAGGGGACGAGAGCCGTGCAATCCAGTTCACCGGGCGGTTCAGGCCAACGAGCAGCGGCCCGATGGAATCTGCCGCACCCAGCTTGTGAACCAGCTTGTAGGCAATGTTCGCTGCCGAGAGGGATGGGAATATCAGGATATTTGCCGGCTCCTTCAGCGCGGAGAACGGGAAATATTCATGCAGCGTTTCAGCCGACAGGGCCACATCCGGCTGAAGTTCACCATCGACAGTCAGACTCGGACACCGTTTCCTGACAAGTTCCACGGCTCTCTGCATTTTTTCGCTCATCGCATTTTTAACCGAGCCGAAGTTCGAGAATGACAGCATGGCAACCCGCGGATGCTCAATGCCGAGCATCGGGGCAATACTGACGGTCAGCTCGGTGATTTCGGCAAGTTGCTCGGAGGTTGGGTCCATATTGACGAGGGCATCCGAGAAGAGCATCGCATGGCCTTTGTGTACCATCATGTAGACACCGGCTGTCAGTGTATGTGGCTCGCGTATGCCAACCAGATCGATTGCTGACTCGACTACTTCGGGATAGTTGCGTGTGACGCCCGCAACCATTCCATGGGCATCTCCCGAGCGGACCATAAGCGCGCCATAGACCAGCCGGCGGCGAACCCAGCGGCTTGCCTCGACCTCCGTCATGCCTTTGCGTTGACGCAGTTTCCAGAGTTCCTGCGTGTAGGCCGCATGACTTTCGCTGGAGACGGGATTGATAATATCAACCAGCGAGGGATCAACTTCATACCGTTCCAGGCTTGTCTGAATAAGCTTTTCCGGCCCGAGCAGAACCGGACGGCAGTATTTTTCCTCGACAAGGGCCGCGGCCGCACGAAGTACCGACGGATGATCGCCTTCGGGAAACACGATCTTGCGCAACTCTTCCCGGGCCTTCTTGAAGATCGGGCGCAGGATAACGCGCGAACGGTCCACCCGCTGCGCCAGCTGTTCACGATAGGCCTCGACGTCGGTGAGAGGCAGCCGGGCGACTCCAGTATCGGTTGCCGCCTTGGCAACTGCTGGAGCTACCCAGGTAAGAACCCGCGGGTCGAATGGCTTCGGGATGAGATATTCCCTGCCGAAGGCGAGCTTTTTCACGTTGTAGGCGGCCAGCACACTGTCCGGCACATCCTCCTTCGCCAGCTCGGCAAGGGCCCGCACAGCTGCAAGCTTCATTTCTGTGTTAATGGTCTTCGCGCGGACATCGAGCGCGCCACGGAAAATGAATGGGAACCCAAGGACGTTGTTGACCTGGTTCGGGTAATCAGACCGGCCCGTCGCCATGATGACATCCTTGCGGGCCGATGTCGCGGATTCGTAGGTGATTTCCGGATCCGGGTTCGCCATGGCGAACACGATCGGATCCTTTGCCATGGTGCGGACCATATCGGGGGTCACAAGATCTTTCACCGACACGCCGATGAACGCATCCGCATCTTGCATGGCCTCGGCCAGAGTCCGTTTGGAAGTATCGGCGGCGAACTCCTCCTTATACTGGTTCATTCCATCCTTGCGGCCCCGGTAGACAACACCTTTGGTATCCACGAGCAGAACGTTCTGCTTCGGAAGTCCAAGTGCCGCATAGAGTCTGGCCGTGGCAATGGCTGCAGCCCCCGCACCCGAGAAGACGACCTTTGTTTTCTTGATGTCACGACCTGTCAACTCCAGGGCGTTCAGGAAGCCTGCCGCGGAAATAATCGCGGTGCCATGCTGGTCATCGTGGAAAACCGGGATATTCAGCTTCTCGATCAGCTGGCGCTCGACTTCGAAACATTCCGGGGCCTTGATGTCCACCAGGTTGATTCCGCCAAAA
>CAZSFB010000132.1:0-2577 GCA_964606035.1 uncultured bacterium
ACAATCTGGGTGCGTGTGTGTAATCTTTGACTGCTATCCGCACATCTGACGAGGAGGCGCTCGTGCGTCAATCGAAACCGTATCTGATTCTGGCCGTTCTGGTGGTCGCTTTTGCAGTTGGTTGCGCCGAAAAGGTTCGTAAGGAACTAGCCACGGTCATTTATGCACGGGAACGCCAGTACGGCTACGTGTACAAGCTTTCGATTTCATCGCCGGTTTCGGC
Source organism: uncultured bacterium (assembly GCA_964606035.1). Lineage (GTDB taxonomy): Bacteria > JAGRBM01 > JAGRBM01 > JAGRBM01 > JAHCIT01 > CAZMGV01. The sequence continues at coordinate 224 of CAZSFB010000132.1, forward strand.
TGAAGAGGCCCAGAAGTTCGCAGAAGAATTCATTTCCCGGTTTTCCCGTATGTACCAGACCGTTCCCCTCATCCAGATTGAGGCGGATTCCGGAGATCTGGATTTCCAGAAGGTGATTTTTGAAGGCGCCATGGCGGGTGTGGATGATGTGCTTGTTCTCGAAGGCCAGCTTGGTCAGGGCAGTTTTACCGGCGGCTTGCGAATATTGAACACCACTGCCGGGCAGGCCGTATTTAATGAGGCGCTACAGGGCGGATCAGCCGATAGCGTATGGATGTCGGCCGAAAGTAGGCTCCAGAGCTCCTACCGGGATCCCAACCAGTATCCGGTGTATGACGTGGTGGCGATCGCCCGTCGCTATGAAGATCGCGCGGCGCTGAAACTCAAGTTCGCGGATGGCACCATTAAGCGGACGCTTCCCACGGTCCAGCTGTTTAAAACACTGGACAAGGGTGAAAAGGACCGGATTGCCAGGGAGTTGAGCCGCGCCCGGTCGGTCATGAACAAGATCATGCAGGACTACGAAACAGGTTTAAGGCGGGTCAGGGATTCGTCTGATACGACGCTGATCGGTTACACCCGGAAAGAGGTTGAGCGGATTTCCCGTATTCTTGATTTCTATGAAGAAGAGATTGCTGACGCGGAGAGTTCTTTTGCTCTGAATTTCGACTTCACAAACCTGACACCGCAGTTTCAGGCATATTTCCGCGAGGCGGCTGCAAAATCCGGCCTTGAGGAGACCCTTGCGCTATATACCAAGAAACCCGTCCGGATGAATGTGGTATTCGACGCCCAAAACGATGTCGGTACGGTTTACCTTCAACTCCAGTTGAATCAGGCCGGCTATCTCGAGTTCCTCTCCCAAAAGCAGCCGGTGGTTCAGGATACCCGCGTCATGCGGCTTGAGCTTTACAACAAGCTGATGGGCAAACTCGTCCAGTATCGAACGGCACTGTCACAGGTAACGCCTACAGCCAACCGCACGGTGATCGAAAAATTCTCTATTGCGCTCGAGCTCGTCCGTCCGAGGATCGGATATCTGCAGATTCCGATCCTGATGCAGGACGGGCGGCTGATGATGCCGAATGATGTCCGGGTGAAGCTCTGCAATTTTGATCCGATTCTGGTCCAGTCGGCCAAGCCGGAGTTCACGAAGCGGGAAAACCTGTTTGCCCTCGGGCCGGGTCAGGATCCGACGGGAGCACGGCTTCCGTGGGGCAATCTCTACGAATTCTTCCAGATGGCGGATTTCTACGGTGTGGAGCTCCGTCCGGCGTGTGATGACAGCGGCGGAGAAATCCCAGTGGTCATGCCGGACTAGTTCCGGAAGAACGAGGAAGGGAGGCCTGATGGCCTCCCTTCGGTTTTTGTGCTCGGTTGACAGTTTCTACTTGAACGGGCCTGACATGGCGAAAAATGCCTTGATCTTCTCGTTGGTCTCGCGGAGCCGCGAGGAAAGCGTCCGGACGAAGGTCCAGAGGATTGGTGTCGCGATTTTCTCGTCCACAAACAGAAGTTGCTCGAAATCGGCCCTGGAGATCGTCGCGCACCGGGTACTCTTGTTGGCGATGGCGTGGGTTGACCGCTCGATATCGTCCACAAGTGCCATTTCTCCGAAGAAAGTCCCCTCTTTCAGCATGGCAAGGGCTTCTTCGCCGATACCCGGGATCATCTTTGAGATGCGGACCTCACCGGAAATCACCATGTAGAGTTTGTCGCCCTTGTCACCTTCGGAGAAAATCCGGTCGCCGGCCTTGAAGTTCTCTTCCTTACAGATGGCCGCGATCTTGGCGATGCCATCATCGTCGAGCCCCTCGAACAGGTACATTTTCTTCAGTTGTTCAGCGTCCATGACTCTCCGGTGGCCCGGCGGGGTGCCTCACTGTAACCCTTTGGCCTGCGTGAAACCATATAGCCCGGGCGCAGGCAGGTTTCCATATCCCCTGACTGCCTGCCGGTTTCAAAGCCTCTGGCCCTTCGCCTATCCATTAACTATCTAACCATCCATGCGGGTATCGAAACGCTGCGAATACGCCCTTCGGGCACTCCTGGAACTGGGGATCCGTACGCGGGAGCAGCAAACGGCCCCACTCACGGTCAGCCAGATCGCCAAGGCCCAGCATATTCCAGAGGGAGTGCTGGCGAACCTTCTCGTGAAGCTGAAACGTGTGGGGCTTGTCACCAGCGTTCAGGGGGCCAAGGGCGGCTTTTTTCTCGCCAGGCGTCCGGCGGACATCACCTTGGGGGAGGTGCTCCGGGTGGTTGACGGACCGGTGGCGGTGGCACCGATAAAATGTCTTGCCGGCGAACGGCCCGCGTTCTGTATTGAGGCCGAATGTACCTACTATGACGTC
>CAZSFB010000132.1:2587-7459 GCA_964606035.1 uncultured bacterium
GTCTGGTCCGAGGTGCGCGATGCAATTACCCGGATTGTGGACGCGACCACCCTTGAAAACGTGATTGACCGCTCGAAACGGCGGGGGGGCAAGCCGATTCAGATCATGTATTACATCTGACATTTATTTCTTCTGGGACAGGCGGACGATCAGGAACCGGATCTCCGGGATCGCCCAGGCGTCAACGAAACGGTCATTGTTCTTCTGGATCTGCGATTTCCGCTCAAGGGCGCCCGCCTCGATCAGGTCCTTTACTGTGGCGATGCGGACGGGACCGAGCATTAGGCCGTCCGGGTTGCGGATCGTGTAGCGGTTTTCCGGGCTCAGCAGCTCGGCTTTCAGCCGAGCGCGGCCGGATGTCGGGACTTTCGCCACCTGGCGGGCAGGGCCGCCGTCGGAGATTTCCTCCAGCTCCAGTACCTCGACTTCCTCGTAGGCTTCCTCCACCTGCGTTTCCATCTCGTCGCCAATGGCAATCACGTCATCATCGCCAACGGCGACAGGCGCCTCTTCCATTGGTTCGATGGTATCGAGGGTTTCCAGCACCCCCTCGTCGTCGTCAAGTTTCTGGCGCAACCGCGCCAGTTCCAGCACGGTATCTTTCAGGTCATGGAGGCTCAGGGTAAAATCCACGTCGTCGTCCTCATCATCGTCGTCCAGGGAATCCAGATCCGTGCGCGCCTGGTCGGAAATGGAGAGCGGTGGTGACGACGGCGCTTCCGGCGGCAGTTCCTCGTAACGGGAGAGATGCTGGCGGAACTCCGGGTCGCTGGTCACCGGATGGAATGGGCCACCATCCACGGAGAACGTGTAGCGGGAGGTCACTTTCCGGTCCCGGATCAGGTCGATCATTACGCGGCGGCTCACCGGCCCGATCATCAGGCTGTCCGGACTCCGGGAGATATACTTCTGCTTGTCCGACAATACGGTGGGCACAGTTCCAGACCGCCAGCACTACCGTCATCTGGATGCTATACCCCTCCGGGCATTTCCGGCCCTGGGGCCCGGAGCATCACAACGGTGTTTTCCGATACTAGCCGCCCGGAGACAGCCGTGTAAAACGGGCAAGGACCACCGGGAAACGGTCACGTGTTGTCACACGGCTCAGGCGTTGCCGTTGACGTCGCCTCCGCCCTGCTGGAACGGCCGTCCACCGCGTCCACGTCCGCGCCGCCGGCGTCCGCCACGGTTGCGGTTCCCACCGCCACGGTTGTCCCCGCGGTCGGCTCCCCCGCCACCGCTGCCGCCCTGGCGGCGGGATGGCACCACGACCACGCGCTTGAGGTCCCCGTCGCCCAGACTTTCGGTGTGGACATCGGGCTCGTCCTGGAGCGTGAGGTGGATGATCTTGCGTTCGTGGGCCGGCATGGGCTCCACCGACTGGAGCCGCCCCGATGAGCGGGCCTTGCTCGCCAGGCGGAGTGCCAGGCGGAACAGCGCCTGTTCGCGCCGCTCGCGGTAACCCTCGGTGTCCACGACGAGGTAGGTGTCGGCGGGCATCTCGATGCCGCGCGAAACGATCTTGTTCACGAGATACTGGATCGCATCGAGCGTCTGGCCATGCCGGCCGATAAGCAGGGCGCCGTTATCGCTCTTCAGTTCCAGGACATTGCCTTCCCGGATCTCAACCACAGTTTCGCTGGCCAGGTGGCGGGAGAGCCTTTCTGCCACCTCCTTCGCCTTGTTAAGCGTTTCCTCGGGCAGGGGCGGCATCACGGGCCGCACAAACTTGCGCTCGGGCTGGTCGTCACGGGGTGGACGGTCTTCGCGCGGAGGGCGATCCTCGCGGGGTGGACGGGCTTCCCGCGGAGGACGGTCATCCCGGCGGTTTCCGTCGACCATCGGGCCGTCATCACGCCGGTTTCCGTCACGGGGCCCGCGCGGAGGGCGGCCCCGGCCACCGCGGGCGCCGCGGGCGTTTTCTGGCGGCCCGAAGTCCTTGGGACCCTCAAGGACGGGCTGTCCCCGTTCACGCATCTCGCGTGATGCCTCGTCGTCCAGCGGATCGATTCGGCGGGCGCGGATCACCACGTCCCTGGCACCAAGGCCCATCAGGCCGCGGGAACCCTCCCGCACGATCTCGTAATCAATACCGTTCAGAGTGCAGTTCCAGAGATTGCCGATCCGGTCGAGAATCTCGTTCAGGTTTTTGCCTTTGAATTCCTGGTAGTCGTTGCTCATGTTCGTGTTCCGTCCTTCGGATGAGTGAATGTGTGAAAAGAAAAACTTTCCCCGAGAGGCTTACCCCTTCAGTTTTTTCTGCTTCTTGCGGCCACCGCCACTGGCTGTGACCTCGGTTGCGGTGGTTTCAACCACCATACCACCCGGATTCCCTGCACTCTGCGCCTGGGCGAGCCGGTTTCTCCGGTTGAAATACAGCTGCTGTACGATCGAAAAGATGTTGGATGCGCTCCAGTAAAGCACAAGCCCTGCCGCGATCTTCATGAACAGGAAGAACATGACGATGGGCATGATCATCATGACCTTCTGCTGGGTTGGGTCCATCTGCGAGGGTGTCAGCTTCATGGATATGGCCATCGTCACACAGGTTACGATCGGGAGGATATAGTAGGGATCGTGGATCGCCAGATCATGGATCCAGGTCCCCGCGAAGACCGCATGACGGAGCTCCAGCGAGGTATCAAGGGCCACATAGAGCCCCAGAAAGATTGGCATCTGCGGAAGGATCGGCAGGCAGCCCGACAGCGGGTTCACCTTGTGCTCGCGGAACAGTTCCATTGTCGCCTGGTTCTGGGCGAGCTTGTCGTCCTTGTACTTCTCCTTGATCGCCTCCATCTTCGGCTTGAGCTGTGCCATCGCCTGCATGGAGTGGAACTGCTTGATGGCCAGCGGGAAGAGGGCGATGCGGACGATGACGGTGAGCATGAGAATGGCCAGTCCCCAGTCTGCCGTGTAGCCGTAGAGTACCCGGAGCAGGGCTACGAGGAACTTGGCCACCGGCTTGATAACCGTCTGGCCAAAACCGTAGTTGATGGAGGTCTCCAGCACGGGGTTCACGGCCATGAGCGCGGGGACGTTCTTGGGGCCCAGATAGAAGGTCACACCGGAAACCTCGGCATTGTTTTCGGAGATGTCCGGCAGGATTTCAGGACCTTCGACGGAGACGGTCCAGTGCTGGTCACGCGGGTTCTGGACACGGAGGGTCGTGAACTTTGTATTGCCGGGGATCGCGGCCGAGAGGAAGTAGTGGTCCTCGAAACCGCCGAACTGCACATCGGCTCCTGCAACCACGGGCTTTTCGCGGATGTCCTTGAACTCGTGCCGGTGGATGCCATCAGCGCCGATTACCGCATGGGTGCCCATGCGGGCCGTGTCGGCCGGGGGAATCCGGGCGTTGTCCAGCCCCTGGATAAACACCGGGCGGTACCGGGTCCGGTCGCCTTCAGAGGCAACAATCCGGTAGTCGGCCTTCACCGCATAGTTTGAGCTGTTGAAAGTGACGGTCTTTATGATTTCAGTGCCAGTGGAATCCCTGTGGGACAGACGCAGCGTCGCTGTTTCACCGGCCGCCAGTGTGAGGCTTTCAGACCCGTCGAAGGAGTAGACCAGCGCGTCGCCGGACTCCGCCGGGAGATACCCCTTGAGCTCAGCGAAAAGCGGCAGCGCGGTGGCCGCCGGGCTTACCATGTTCTTCGGACCGGAACGGTCGTCGGACTGGTAATCTTTCAGCAGGAACTCGCGGATGACACCGCCGCGATTGGACAGAACGGCCGTGTAGAGGGGGGTGTCAATGCGGATTTCAGTTTCAACCGCCGTGGGTGCCTGGGCCGGTTCAATGGCAGCAGGTTTGGCACCGGCCACCAGTTCGCCTTCGGCGGCTTCCTGACCGGCAGAGCCGGCATCTGCAGTCTGGGCGGCTTCAGCCGGCTTTTCTGGTGGCTTGTGCGGCTTGCGGGGCGGCATGACGAAGGCATACCAGCCGATGATCAGCGCCATCGATAAAACAATGAATATGCGGTGGCGGTTTTCGTCGGTCACTGGGGCTTCCTTGCGCGGGACGCGGGGAATATTTCGGGAACCGGATCAAAGCCACCCGGATGAAAGGGGTGGCAGCGGGCAAGCCTCCGGATGGTCAGGAAGCTGCCAAAGGCAGCTCCATGCAGCTTCAGCGCATCCCGCGAGTAGGATGAGCAGCCCGGGTAGAACCGGCAGCGGTTGCCCAGCATCGGACTCACGGTGACCTGGTACGCCCTGACGAGGAGCGAGAGGATGGCGGCGAGGATCCGGTCGGCTCCCCGCACCGCTTCCACAACCGCTCGAAATCCCTGACGAGTGCCGCCCGGGGCAGTTCCCGCCGGACCACCAGCACGACGCTCCAGCCGCCCTGGAACTTTTCTGGATGGGTTCTGAAGTGTTCTCTGATCCATCTTTTCAGCCGGTTCCGGACCACTGCGCCGCCCGCCTGGCGGTTGACGGCGATTCCAATCCGGGGCCGGTCTCCAGGTGCATACCTGGTTTCAAGGGAGCCCAGCCGGTTTCGGCGGCCGGTTTTCCATATCCGATCGAAATCCCCCGACAGGGAGACACGGGCGTTTTTGGGAAACCGGAAATCCGTCATGGTCCGGTGGCCGGACTCGTTCGGTCCACACCTGCCGGTATTGGTTGGCAGGACTTGCGTGGACGCATCAAGCGTAACGCCGGCTGTTACTTGCCGGAGATCTTCACCGTGAGCTGCCGGCGGCCCTTGGCGCGCCGGTTCGCGAGGACCTTCCGGCCCGCTGCGGTAGCCTGACGGGCGCGATAGCCGTGCTTGCGTGTGCGCCGCCGGTTGTGAGGCTGATACGTGCGTTTCATGATGTTTAGGCCGCCTCTCGTCCGCCAGTTGGCGGGAGTTTCTTCGGTTCAGGTTCC
>CAZSFB010000133.1:0-7442 GCA_964606035.1 uncultured bacterium
AGGCCTTGCGAAGGTTGGATGGAACCCCTTCGACAACAACATTGAAATCGGAGAGGGCAGCCTCATCTGCCGTGTCCAGGGCCCGGAGGATCCGGTTGTACCGGTTGATGTCTTCAGGAGATGCGCCGGGCGATGGGGAATGAGTTTCAACTTCTTTCCGGATGGCAGCGGGGTTAGATGCTGTTTTCAGCCGGTATCGCCATTCGAGGGCCAGCCATTCATCAAAGGTTTTCCCCGTTTTTCGCGCCAGGAAATCCTTCACGTCAGGTATGAAGGACAGAAACATCATTGCGTCGAAAATCCCGCCCGAAACCTGAGCCTCAAGTGCCTGTGGTGCACTGATTGAGGCAGAGATGCAGGCGGTTCTTGTGGAGATTCTGATGCCGGGCCGGATCTGGTCGCAAAGGTTTCGGAACCTGTCGGACTTCAGGAAGCCTCCCCACCAGGCGATTTCATCACCACCCAGAACAAGATCCGGGAGCTGACCGGGAGCTTCGTCTCCGCTGTTCAGAAAAGCGGGCCGGAATACGGCGAATCGCTTTTGTGCAATCAGGGATTCCGTAATTGCACCAAGGTCTTCCTTGGTTCGGCCAAACAGCATGGTGAGAAGGACCGGGATCAGTTCCCCCTCCGGCTGTTCGGGGAGGTCCAGAAGGGCGGTGATGATTGAGCCATCAATCGTGGGTAGCCGTACCGGAATACCCGCACCGGGCCAGCGGCCGTTCAGGCTGGCATCAAACTCGAATCTGGTGGTACATTTTTGCGATAGGCGATATTGGCTCACGGGAGCGATGTCTCCGTTCCGGCGCCACGTTCTGCGGGGCCGCCGGGACGGAAATCCAAAGATAAGACCAAATTATGATATCCATAATCCATTGTAATCAGTGATGAATTCCAATTTGAATCGGTGACAAAAACTGCGGGCCGCCTGAAATTCGAACGGCAGAAAGAAGAAGAAAGTGTCTGGTGAAATTAGTGCACTGCAGAGTGCGCCCGGCTCATTTCAACGGCTTTCAGGTTCCAGAGTGCGAGCAGATATTCGATGAGTCTCTCGGCGTCGGATTCGCAGACATGCGCGGGATCCATGGCTGAAACAAACAGACGTATGAATTCCCCGGGCGTTGTGCCTCTGGTAAGGCAGTCGGCAATCCGCGAATAGACCTGGGCGACAGGTATTCCAACCCTGCAGGCCCGGAGCATCGACTCAAGTGCCGGGTCTCCCGGGTAGGACCGGATTCGGATGGAAAGCCCGCTCATATCGTGATCTCTGTCCACTGGAGTTTTTTCTGGCAAGGAACCATTGCGTTTTTCGTGGCATTCCTAAATTAAAACCAAGTAATTACCGCTGATTATACAGTACCCCTATATTGAGTCTGTCACTTGAACCGGGCCTGCCCGTTTGTATACTGCATACAGTTTGCGGCTGGGCGGAAATGGGTTCCGGCCTGGCTGCCCCCCGGTGATCTGGCTGGTAAACAGCCGCAGAATCGGGTAGACGAGCGGCGGTCTGAAATCAGACTAACCGTTGCACCACGACGACCGACTGTCGCTGGCCGCCGCCGGAATACAGGCAACGGAAACCCCCCGGACAGGGAGAAAGACATCATGAAAAAGACAACGCGCCGCCAGTTCATGGGCCACACCGTGGCCGCCACCGCAGGTACCTTTGTGCTTCTGGAGATCGCGCATCCCGAGCTCTCCTGGGCTCAGGCTGCGAAATACACCGCCGGAGCGGTGAAGGATCCCTCGGCCGTCAGCGGAACCATCACCTACAAGGGAAAGACCCCGAAGGCGATCATGAAGCCCGTCACCGACAGCTTTGATGTCGCCGGTAAGGGTGACCGCCAGTGGGAAGGCCTGAATCTTGGTGCAGGCAATGCGGTTACTGACGCCGTTGTGATGATCAACGGAATTGCATCGGGCAAGGCCTTCAATGAGAAGACCCCATACGCCTATGCGGAGCATGCAGCCATTCTTGCCCGTTCGGGTGCCTTTGGCGTTCCCGGCCCGGTGATGATGGAAGTCGAGAACAAGGACCCGATCATGCACAGCTGGGTCGTCATGGACGGCAAGCGGCAGGTCGCCAACGTCCCGCATCCGAACAAGGACAAGAAGCAGATCAAGATCGACAAGCCGGGTCTCTATGAGCTCCGCTGCGGTCCGCATCCCTGGGAACGTGGCTTCCGTATGGCGGTGCCGCATCCCTACTACGCCATGACGGGCAAGGACGGGAAGTTCGAGATCAAGGACGTCCCGGCCGGCACCTACTCTGCTGTGGCCTGGGCCGAAGGCTTCAAGCCGAAGAAGGTGGAGGTGACCATCGCCGCCGGAACGGCCGCTGTGAACGTGGAGTTCACCGAGGCTGACCTGACCGAGGACCTCAAGAAGAACGTCTGAACGCGTTCGCCGCACCCAAAAAAGGAACCGCCCCGGATTCCGGGGCGGTTTCTTTTTGGGGTGAATTGCTGAAGACATTGACGACCGCTATGTGTCTCTATATATAGCGAAAATCGGCAACACGTATTTGTACCCCGGCGTTGGACGAGGGTGTTTCGGTTTGCCGGGACTCCGGGACAGGGAGATTGGGACTGATGAATCGGATAATCAGGTTGCTGCTTGTGATGACGGCCGTGATGGCTGTGACGGGGCGCGCTTCGGATGTCCCGAAAAAAGGCGGCACGGAGGTACGGGTTGCGGCCGCTGCCGATCTCGCCTTTGCCTTTAAGGAAATGGGAGAGCTGTTCGAGAAACAGACGGGAACGAAGGTGACGGTCATCTACGGGTCCACCGGACTTTTGACCAAGCAGATCCAGGAGGGTGCGCCGTTTGATATGCTCGCGGCCGCCAATGTCTCGTTTGCCGATCAGGCGGTAGCGTCCGGGGCCTGCTACGCGGATACAAAGGCGCTTTACGCACGTGGCCGGATTACCACCTGGGCCAGCCCCAAGTCGGATATTCCCCCGCCGAAAGACTTCGCGGATATTGCCAGCCCCCGTTTCAAGAAGATCGCTATCGCCAATCCCGAGCACGCGCCTTACGGCAAGGCGGCAAAAGAGGCGCTTCTTTCCGCAGGCCTGTGGGAGAAGCTCCAGAAGCGGATCGTATACGGAGAGAATATCAAGCAGACGCTGCAATTCGCCGAGACTGGTAACGCAGACGTGGCTGTCGTTGCCCTGTCGCTGGCCATCGTGACTCCCGGTCCTGAAATTCTGATTGAGGAATCCCTGCACAAGCCGATCGATCAGGCGCTGGTGGTATGCAAGAACGGCATTGGAGAAAACGGTGCCCGGAAATTCGCGGTTTTTGTGAACAGCGAACAGGGACGTCAGGTTATGCAAAAGTTCGGATTTCTGCTTCCAGGGGAAAAGCTGGCAGAGACTAACTGAGCGGAGCATTCTCCTGTGCGAATCGTTCCTACACCGTCCGGTTACGTGACCCGCGCCGGGGTAACGATAAGCTCCAGGCGGATCGAGCTCCTCCGTGCCATCCACCGGGAGCATTCGATAACGGCTGCAGCAAAGGCGATCGGCATGACCTACAAGGCCGCCTGGGATGCCGTGGACGAACTGAACAACCTTTCCGGGACACAGCTTGTGGAGCGTGTGGTCGGCGGGAAGGGAGGCGGTGGCGCAAGACTGACCTCCGAGGGCTGTGAACTTCTGGAGTTCTGCGAACGTTACGAGGAAGTTCAGCGCCGGGTCAGCCGTACGGTTCTCAAGCTGCCGAAGGCAGGCAGGTATCTGGATATTCTGGACCGGATGACGCTCAAGACCAGCGCGCGAAATCATTTTGCCGGGAAAGTCGTTTCGGTCAGGCGGGGAGCCGTCAACGACGAGATCGGAATCCGGCTCGGTGGCGGCGAACTGATCACGGCGGTGATTACCCGGGAGAGTTCGGTGCAGATGGGGCTGAAGCGGGGCACGACAGTAGTTGTACTCCTGAAGGCTTCCTGGATCATGCTGGCCACCCGGATGGAAGGCGTCAGGCTCTCTGCCCGAAACCGCCTGGACGGCACAATTATTTCGGTACATCCGGGCGCTGTGACTACCGAGGTCAAGGTCGAGCTGAAGGGCAAGACCATCCTTTGTGCGAGCATAACGAATGACAGTGCCGTAGAGCTTGGGCTTGCTGAGGGTGTAAAGGTGACGGCGGTATTCAAGTCCAGCCACGTGATTGTCGGAGTGCCGGCCTGATATTGATTTGAGATTCCGGTACCGCCCCGGGAAGGCGGTACGGGGATGTTTAGCCCGACATGGTTCCGGGGTATTGCAGCCTCCGGGAAGGAAGAAAGATGAAAATCAGGATCGTAGGGAAGGGGATGGCGGTATTGGCCGCGGGGGTTATATTCGCGGCTCCCGGAAAGGGAAATGCGGAGGAAGCTGTTGTACCGGCGGTGCAGGCAGAGGCAGCTCCGCAACCTGCACCGAAACCCGCGGGCAGTGTGAACTGGAAGGACGGATTCACGCTTGAGGCGTCGAACGGTGTCGCCTCGATGCGGGTGGGTGGCCGGATTCAGGCTGATGCTGCGGCTGTTTTCATGAGCCATCCCATGCGTACCGCGAACGGCGGACCGGCGGTTGATCACGCAGGATTTCGCCGCGCCCGGTTCCTGTTTGAGGGGACACTCTACAAGCATGTGGAATACTGGAACGAGATAGAGGTTTCGGGCGGCAGTCTCCGGTTCGCCGACGCCTATGTTGGTCTGAAGGACGGCCCTGGCGGGCTGGGGTTCCGTTTTGGCCATTTCAAGGAACCCTATGGACTTGAGGAACAGACGAGCGACAGCTTCGTCACCTTCCTGGAACGCAGCCTGGCGAATACGTTTTCTCCGGGCCGGAACTTTGGAGCGATGCTTTATTCCGACAGCATCGCCGATGGGCGGGTCACGGCCGCGGCCGGCATCTACCGTGAAGTGGGGGACAACTCCCTGTTCGGTGACTCGGTTGGCGAGAACAACACCCGGAAGGTGAACCTGACAGGCCGGCTCACGGTGGCGCCGCTTCTGGAAAACAAGGGTGAAAAACTCCTGCACGTGGGGTTCAGCTACAGCCGCAAGGAGTACCCGGGCGGATACGCAGGCTTTTCTACCCGTCCGGAAGTGGGGTTCTTCTATTCGAATGTATGGAGCTATACCGGAGCGACTGGTAGCTGTCCGCCGCCGGCAAACCCGGCAGACCCGGTACCCTCCTGTGCAAACTCGCTTGGTCTTTCCAATGGCACTGTTGTCGATACCGGGAGCATCCCCGATGTCAGGTGGGGCCAGATATTCAACCCTGAGCTGGCAGTGAGCATGGGGCCAGTCTCCCTCCAGGGTGAATACACCGTCGCTGTTCTCGATACGGCGGCGGGTAGCCGCTATTTCCACGGTGCATACGGACAGGCGGGTGTGTTTCTTACCGGTGAGCACCGCCCCTATGCCAAGGGCCGCTTCGGGCGGCCGAAGCCTAAATCGGTGGCCTTTGTGGATGGAGGCACCGGGGCGGTCGAAGTGGCCTTCCGTGCCTCGTACCTGGACCTGAACAACGGTCCCGTAAACGGCGGCCATGCTCACGGTTATACCGCTGTGGCCAACTGGTACATGAATCCCAATACCCGGCTGTCCTGCAATTTCGCCCATGTGACGACCAGCCGTATTGCGGCTCCGTCCGCAACCAAGCGGCTTCCGGGTTATGTGAACTCCCTGGTGTTCCGGTTCCAGGTGGATATCTGACGGGCACACCGGCGGGTTCCTGAAACCCGTCTGGCGACAACCCCTGGCGGACTGCCGCCGGGGGTTGTCTTTCTGGCGGCTGTGCCCCGGAAAACAGCTTGTCGAATGGCTGAAAAATCACACCAGATTGCGGACGGTTTCGCGGACGGTTTCCCCGATCCGGTCCCAGCGGTGAACCGAATCAAGAAGGGCGGCACCTTTCCGGGCGGTATCTGCGGCGAGAGCGGGATCATCCAGGTACGAATTGATCCTGAAGACAAAACCCTTGGCATCCCCGTAGGGGGCGGTGAAGCCGCCCCCGGATACGATGGACGGCAGGGCGCCAGCGTCGGTCGTGACAACAGGAATACCTGCGGCCCAGGCCTCGAGGGTGACGATGCCGAAGGCTTCGTGCCGGGAGGGGAGCAGCAGCATCCGGCTGCTGCGAAGAAGCTGGATCTTGTCGCGTTGTGAGAGCGGGCCGAGGTCGACCACCATCTGGCGCAGTTCCGCCGTCTGGCGAGGGTACCAGTCGTCGAACCACGCGCTGCGCGGGCCGGCCACGGCGATACGTACTTCGGGCCGTGACCGTCGAAGCTCCCGGCCGATCTCGAACAGAAAGTCGATTCCCTTTTGAGGGACTTTCCTGCTCACGACAGCCAGCAGCGGAGCCTCCGCCGGGATGCCGTGGGATTTTTCGAGCCGGTGGCGGAACAGCGGGTCCGCCGGGACATCGAACTCCTCCCGTGAGATTCCGTTGCCGGTAATGATGAGTTTTTCAGGGGGCAGTCCCTTTGATGCCAAATAGTCCCGCTCCCATTCGCTCACGCAGAATACCGCATCGCACTGGTGAAGCAGGTTGATCGCGGCCTCGGACTCGAAGCCGGGCAGGCCGGGATGGAAATGCGGTGTACAGACAACCGGCTTCCCGGCGGCCCGGGCGGCCAGAATCCCGGCCCGGTTGTGTGGATAGGGAAAGGCATGCACATGTACTGCGTCGTGACGGCGCACCTGGAGCGGCAGGTCGGCATAAAGCTGGGCCGAGTGGGGCCCGGAAAAGAAAAGGTCGAAAACCGGGTCCAGCGACCGTTGTGAAAGGACGGGATTGGTGGACCGCTTGATCTTGAGCGGATTCAGAAGCGTCCGCGGATACCGGCGGACAATGACCCCTTCATCCACATCCAGGGGGCCGAGATCAATGGTTCGTGCCGTTGGAGGGGGCAGTGCCCAGTATTCATCCTCCAGATTGATGGCAAGGGTCATCACCGTCGCCTGTTCCCCGCATCGCACGGAATGGCGGGCGACCTCCGCCGCCCAGAGCTCCGAGCCGCCGATGGCCGGCGGGTATCTCTGTACAAGATGGAGAACCCTCAAAGGATGTCTCCACCGTTGGTGCCGTCCGGATCAAATGCCACATCCACAAGCTGGCGTTCGTCGGCAGTGAGTGGTTCCAGATAGATCTTGAGGGTCTTCGGGTAGCGCGTCAGGGGGGAGATGATCCGTGCCGACAGAGCGATCAGGTCTCCTCCTTCCACTGGCGGGAGCAGCATGGACAGCGGATAGGGATCCCCCGCGGGCTGCGCCGCACCGGGAAGCGAGATCTGCCGGCCCCGGCGCGTCCAGTTGTATACAGTGATGTTTCCGGAGGAAAGTTTCAGCCGGAAACGGCACGAGACCGACCGGACCGGAAGTCCCGCCGGATAGGCGGTGAATTCCACGGAGACCGTTCCCCGTTCCCCCGGGTGGGCGATGC
>CAZSFB010000134.1:0-1351 GCA_964606035.1 uncultured bacterium
GGAGCGGGAACCGGTCCTGTATCTGATTCCCCGGAAGGCCAGCGGCCCTGTCCGGAAAATACAGCTGCCGGGTCCCACGTTTGTCGTCCACTTCGGGAATGCCTTTGAGCGTGACGGGGCTGTCATCGTGGATGCGTGTGTCTTTTCGTATTTCGAGTTTGGCCAGGAGTTTGGTTTCCGGGGGCCCGACAAGTCCTTCGATCCGTTCCATCCTGCCTCCCGGCGTCCGCAGCTCTTCCACCGGATCACGGCCGATCCGGTGCGGGGGGTGTCGTCATGGCGGCGGCTCGCCGGCTTTGGAGCCGACTTTCCGCGGGTGGATTCCCGGCGGGAGGGCCAGGACGTGCCCGCGGTTTTTGCTGCCGCCAGAACCAATCCGGAACTGGGGGACCCGTTCGACGGGATCTTCCGTGTGGATCTCCGGGATCTGGACCGGCCTCCTGAACTCTGGACTGTACCGCCGGGTTCCTTCGCCGGAGAACCTGTCTTTGCGCCGGACCCGGACCGGGAGGATGGCGGATACGTGCTTTCCATCGTGTCGGATGGCACCAGCCGCGAATCAATCCTCGCAGTATTCGATGCGGGGAATCTCCCGAAGGGGCCCGTTGCCAGCCTGAGAGTCCCGCTCCTTCCCGTCGCCTTTCATGGGGACTGGGATGCCCGGAGCAGATAGTCCCGGTGCGGGTTCAAAGATCGCTGCCCCATAGGATAGACTGGCGTTCCTGACCGGGAGTGCCATCCAGATGATGCCTGAAGAACTGATGGGCCGCGCGGTGCGGCTTTCGCGGGAGAAGATGCGTGAAAATGCCGGGGGGCCGTTTGGTGCGGTCATCGCCCGGCGGGGAGAGATTATCGCCGAGGGGTGGAACGAGGTGACCTCCGCGAATGATCCCACGGCCCACGCCGAAATCTGCGCGATCCGCCGCGCGTGCCAGGTGACCGGCACGTTCAGTCTTGCGGGTTGCGAGATTTACACGTCGTGCGAGCCATGCCCCATGTGCCTTGCCGCGATCTACTGGGCCCGCCTTGACCGCATCTACTACGCCAATACCCGGGCTGATGCCGCCCGGACCGGATTTGATGATTCGCTGATCTACACGGAGATGTCACTGGAACCTGACCAGCGGCGGCTGCCGATGGTCAGGCTTGAATCGAAGGCCGCCGGGGAGGTTTTCCGGGAGTGGCAGGAGAAGGCCGACCGGATCAACTACTGAGCTGCCACAGGCGGCCGGGGTATATCCCGGATTAGTTACCAGAGGGTTTGACGCCGCATTTCTCCAGGAAGTGGCGGATCTCCATCACCTCGTCCTTGCTGCCGATGTCCTTGCCGTGGGGATTGGCGAATGAGGTG
>CAZSFB010000134.1:1361-7436 GCA_964606035.1 uncultured bacterium
CCCCTTCAGCTCGACCTTGAACCGGCCGTGTTTGGTTTCTTCGACCGTCGCGCCCAGGGATTCCAGCAGGTGCTGAACCTTCTTCCAGTCCAGGTTCAGGTTAATGGGGTGCGCGAATATCTGGTTCAGCGTCGTTTCGTGATTGTGCTTTGTCATTGCAGGTATCTCCCGTGGCCCTTTCTAGCCGGAGGGAGCGGGGGCAGCGTTATGACGGGGATCAGCGAACCGGTCAATCCCCGGCACGACTGGCCAGACCGGGCCTATTCCGGTGGAACTTTTCCACGGGGCTTGCCCTTCAAGGGGAGGGCGGGCTAGTAGTGGGGCCCGCGCCGGATCCGGCGCTCTTATCGGCCGCGCCCCCATCGTCTAGCGGCCCAGGACGTCGCCCTATCACGGCGAAAACGCCGGTTCGATTCCGGCTGGGGGCGCCAGTGATTTCAGCGAGTTACAGCTATCGCCGCTCGAGCAATCCCGCCCATGTAAGTCCCCGGCAGCGTTTCGCCCGGTTCTGCTGGCATGACCGGTGCTACGCGCGCGGAATGCGCGGAAAATATCCACTCGCACGTATCAATCAAGCGCAAGCGATGAAATCACTACTGTAGCAGGTTCTTCCGATGACACTTACCGGGGGGCGACAGTTTCCCGTCACCTATCGGCGGCGGGACTAGCCTAGATGCTTGCGCGGACATCGGCGCGCCGGATTTTCCAGAGGAAACCGTCCATGTAGAAATGGATGAGTGATTCGTAGACGGCATAGTAAAACACCCACCGCTGGATCGAGAATCCCAGGAAATAGGTGGACGAGAGGCCGAGCGCGGACCGGACATTGCCCATTTCCGCGAGGAAACCCACGGCTCCGAAGATGACCGTGAATCCCACATACCAGAGCACGGGCCGCTGGAGGATTCGCTCCATGAGCGTGGGGTGCGGAGCCGGGTCGGCATAGCGGCGGCGCTGGAACGCCCACACAAACACCATGTATTCAACGGCGTGGCTGAAACCGAAGGCGATATAGACCTTCACCGGATCCAGCCAGAGAAAACAGGCCAGAAGCATCGTGTTCCCCAGGCCTGCGGCCAGCCGTGCCGGGTTCCTGAACTGGTGGGCCCGCCACTCATGCCAGCACCAGATTCCCAGCCCCGCCACTACAAGCAGGATGCTCGGCGCGAGGATCAGGGACTCATGGGCCTCCATGAACTGGATGATCTTCGACGTATAGGGCCGTACCGACGCGCCGTTCTTGTAGACCAGACTCTTGTAGGTCGGGCCCAGGTAGGCGAAGAACAGGGGCAGCCAGCAGAACAGCATCAGCTTGTCGACCCAGGGTGGTGTCTTGCGATCCAGGGGCGAGGGGTCCTTCGCTATATAGATCCGCATGATGCCGAATTTCTGCATGAAGACATGCCAGAAGTTCCACAGCACGGAGAAAAAGACGACGGCGCCCACAAATGACCGGCCAATGGAGCCTCCGATGGAGGGCTTCACCAGGAATGGGGTCGCCAGCAGGAGTCCAAGGCAGATGAGCGGAAACCAGAGCAGCTTCTGGCGGAACATGGCGAAGACGTTCCGGTCCAGATAGGCGTAAGGCAGTCCGTAGTGCCGGTGGGCCAGGTTGAAACCCATCACCACACAAAAGAGGTAAAGGTAATCGCGGTGCTGGCTGGGCCCGAAAAACAGCGCAGGAATGAGCAGGAATGCCCAGCTGAAATGATAGGCGGCCATGTCCACCACGGGAGAGATGTGCCAGCGGGGATGTGTCTGGCCGGCCGGTGGAATCTGCGCCAGGCGGTCCCAGAAACCGGGGCCAGAATTGCCTGAATGCCCGGTAACGGTGGTTTCGGCAGCCATAAATCCCCTTTCCGGTTTCCGCGAACAGACTGCTTATCCGTCCCCCGGGACGGGTGCAACCCCGTTTCGGGCGTGACCGGGAGATGTCACACGGGCCAGCGCTGGCGGAGCCACGGAAGGATATGCTCTTCAGAGAGCCGTTTGCGCGGATGCACCATCTTGAGTCCATCACCCACGGGGAACAGGTAGTGGTCAGCCCATTCGAGTGTCACAAAGGTCTTGTCCTTCGATGGCATGAGTCCAAAAACGTGGCGGTTTTCAGACTCAAAAATCTCTGTGTCGGCATCCGCATACACATGCAGTACGGGGATGTGGACATCCGGGGCGGTCCGGTCCAGGGCGGCGTTCGACTGGAGTCCGGACCAGGTGGAGAGCCATCCGCGTGCGCTCATGGTGCGGGCGAGTCCTTCGCCGTAGTTGGCCGCTATGGGATCACGGCCGCCGTGGGCGAAAATGGAACCCAGAGGACGGCGGGACGGGTCGATGGACAGGTCCAGGTATCTCGGGTCCGAGAGGGTCCGGTAGATGACGATATAGCGGCGCTGGAGGCCGTGCCGGGAAGCCCGGAGCTGCTCCGCCGGGCTCAGGCCAGCGGTTTTCATTTTCGCGCGGTAATAGAATGCCTCTTCGCACCATTCGAGGCACTGGCGGTCAATCCGTTCGCAACGGGCTTTCTGGGCGGCGCGGAACTCGGCAAGGAAATCCGGCGAATATTTCGAGGGACCGTCCTTCATGGGGCGGTAGCCGTTTTTCGGATTGTACATGTCGAGCCGGGGGTTTACGGCTGTGGGGTTGCTCTCGTCCACCACCGACGGATCAAGACGGTCCAGCAGAAAACGGCCTTCGCCCGGATGGGCCGCGAGAATCACGAACCCGTCCACCTTCGGGAGGTCCTGTGCATCAAGCGGCACCTTGTCTCCCGAGGGTGCGGCCTTCAGCCGCCTGGCGGGTTCCAGTGATGACTGCTGGATGTACATGGCGGAAAGCGATCCGCCGCCGGAGTTGCCCGCGAGGACTACCTTCTTGAACCCCCGGTCCCGCAAGAACTTCACTGCTCCACCCACGTCGAGCATGAGCCGCTCGTGCAGGGCGTCGGCATCGTTATGGATGTTCCGGGTATTGGCGCCAAAGAAGGCGTAGCCGCCCGCAGGAATGCCGTCGGCCAGGTAGTGGCGGGTGAAATCCCCGCGGGGGTGCATGGCAAGGACTGCCACGTCGGGGGTTTTCTTCGGCGGGAGGTAGAGGATCCCGGTCAGTGGGTAGCCATCCAGTGAATGGTAACGGAGCGGCTCCTGCCGTACGGCAGGGTCGATTTCCCGGTAATCGGAAGGGATGAAAAACTGTTCTGTGCTCATCGGTCTTTGTACTCCGGTGTCTTTTTCTGCATCCAGGCGGCTGCCGCCTGCATGAAATCCTGTGTCTGGAGGGCGAGGACCTGGTTGCGGTTTTCGAGGTGGACCGCTTCCTCAAGGGAGAGGCCTCCTTGCACCAGGTTCAGGGCTTCCTTGGTAATCCTGAGCCCGAAGGGGCTGGCATTGGCGACCATTTCGCCCGCCAGCGAGAGGGCCGTTTCCATGAGCTTTTCCGGCTCCACGACGCGGCTCACGAGCCCCGTGCGCTGTGCCTCATCCGGTTCCACGAACCGGCCCGTGTACATGAGTTCGGCCGCCAGTGCCGGCCCCACAGCCTTGGGCAGGAAATAGCTGACCGCCATGTCGGCCGCGCCGATGCCGATCCGAATGAAGGCGGCATTGAACTTTGCGGTGGTGGTGCAGATCCGGATGTCGGAGGCCAGGGCAATGGCGAGCCCGCCTCCGGCAGCGGGACCGTTCACGGCGGCAATGACGGGCTGCGGGATCTGGCGGATCTTCACGGGCAGGGAGCCGAAGGCCTGCTGCATCTGGTACTTGTCCTGGATGACGCCGAGATCTTCGGACCATTTCTGGCCGCTGGAGATCCCTTCCTTCAGGTCGGCTCCGGCGCAAAACCCCTTGCCCGCGCCGGTGATGATGAGAACGCGGGTCTTGAGGTCCCCTGATATCTCGTCCAGAGCGGCGTGGATGTCCTTCAGGACGGCAAATGAAAGGGCGTTGTACCGCTCGGGCCGGTTCAGGGTCAGCACCGCGATGTGCGGCCGGGGTTTTTCGAGGGTTACGTACTGCATCAGGCCATACCCTTTTTCTGGAGCGCGGCCGCTTCCGGGGTGATGAGAAGCGGCTTCTCGCAGTCGTAGCTCACAAGTTCCCAGTTGATCGTCTGGTCCTTTTTCCAGGCCTTGCGGGTCATCTCCCGCACGACCTCACTGACACCGTGATGGATTCCCTGGGGCGAGAGCGTCATGCGCCCCTTGGCGATCGGCGCGCCATAGAAATCCCCTCCGTGCTGGAAGATCACCTCGTCGTAGTCGGCGTTCCGGTGGTACCACGGAACCCGCTCGGCGCCCTTTTCTCCCTCAAGCGGCCTTGGCAGGAAGTTGATGACGTAGACGCCCTTCGCAAGGAAATTGCAGTGGACCGTGGGCGGAAGATGCAGCCGGTCACTCATCACCGTGCGGAAATCCCGGATGTTCATGGCGAAGGGAAAGAGGTCCCCTTTCCATCCTTCCACGTCGAACGGATGGAAGGGGTA
The DNA here is from genome assembly GCA_964606035.1 of uncultured bacterium. Taxonomy (GTDB): domain Bacteria; phylum JAGRBM01; class JAGRBM01; order JAGRBM01; family JAHCIT01; genus CAZMGV01. Next base: position 5,838 of record CAZSFB010000134.1, read on the forward strand.
GAAGACAGAGGTGTATCCGTTCCGCTGCTTGATCCGGACCTCCCACTCCTTCTGTCCTTCCGAGGGCCAGACCTTGGGTTCGGGAATCCGAATAAGTGTGGGGTCGAACGGGGCATGGCGGCCCAGTGCCCCAAAATCGGGGAAATCCAGCTCGCCGGTGGTCTCAAGAATGACGAAGAAGTTGTCCTCGCCCGAAGGAAAAACCTGGTAGGTCACACCCTTGGGAATCAGAACGTAGTCACCGGGCTCAAAGGTGACCGGGCCGAACTCCGTCTCGAATACCCCGGTTCCGCGATGGATGAAGTGGAGTTCGTCACCGTCGCCATTGCGGAAGCAGTAGGGCATGGGTTTTGCCCGGCGGCTCACGCTGATCCTCGCGTCATCGTTGTAGAACATGAGGGTAGGTAGACCCCTCGGGTCAGTCTGGTCCGATGGCTCGACCTTGTTGGCGTTGATATCCCAAAGCCGGAGATTGCCCTCGATCCGGACCCAGGCTGTGGGGTCGTTCCGGCGATAGAGTTCCGCTACCTTGCCGAAGAAACCCTGGCGGCCCAGTTCGTCATCTTTGAGTCCGTCCAGATCCACGTGGGCCTGACGGGGAGTACGGCCTTTCTGCAGTTGTAGCCAGGAACGCATGAATGAACCTCCGGGTTAAGGATTGACTGACGAGTCAATCATTAACCCCTTTAGTTCTTCATGGGTCGCGGAGCAAGAACAAAAAGTGCTTTACTCGAATTTAGGGTCATGCCTGCGGGCCGCAGGTTACCAGCTGTATTTTACGGCGCCGCGAATGCGGTCGTCCCGGTCAAAAACCTTGAAAAAGCTGCTGGCCTTGTTCTTGTTTCCCCCCACGATGTCACCCGCGAGGGACAGTTCCATCCCGTCCACCGGGCTCCAGGTGGTTTCGGGCTGGACCAGGTAGTCACCGTTCTGGACGTTGACGAGATAGGGACACTCCACCTTGAAATATTCCGTGAACTTCCAGGTGGCGGTGCCCACGGCGGCGTACCGGTAGAAGTGGATGAGATTCACACCCTCCTTCTGGTTGATGGTGGTGCCTTTGCGGGGAAGCTCCTCGTCGATGGCAATCTGGGCGATGACCGTCAGGTCCGAGTCCCCGATGATATTGGTGAACTCGTAGTCGAAACCGGTTGTCACCTTGATATAGGGGTCGTCGATATTCGGGTTGGTGCCCTTCCGGTCTTCCGTCAGGAAATAGGCAGCTTCGGTCCTGATCCCCAGTTTCCCGAACAGTTTTACGAAGTCCACCCCCCACATGTGCAGCCGCTCATACCGGAGCGTCATATCCACGTACGGGTTATCGAACAGCGGATTTGCCGGCAGGGGCGGATTATATGGCGGTGCCGGGGGCGGATTGGCGGTATAGGGCGGAGTGACCGTGAATGACGTGGGTACGCGTGTGAAGAAGGTTGCGTAACTCACGGCCCAGTCCCACCCGTCATTGGAGCCGCTGATCCTTACGCCGCCTTCGGACCGGCGGAGCGAATCGGGGAGATTCGGTCCGTCATTCACCCGGAATCCCTGCGACTGGTCAAGGAGCGATTGCATTGCGGCCCGTTCGTCAAAGGGTGTAAGCGG
>CAZSFB010000135.1:0-7390 GCA_964606035.1 uncultured bacterium
GGACATCCAGACACAGGACAGTTCCTCATTGATCAGTGCATAGGTGTAGTAATCTAGCCCCAATCCGCCATATTCGGCCGGAATCGTCGCGCCGAACAGCCCCAGATCTTTCAGACCCTGCACGAACTCTTCGGGGTATTCGTCCGTGTGCTCATACTGCTGAACCTTCGGCTTGACGTCCTTTTCCAGCCAGCGCCGGATTGTGTCCAGCAAAGCCCGCTGGTCATCATTCAGGAGCGTTTCATCAATTGCGCGTTGCATGGACAATGTTCCTTTAGCCCCCTAATCGGGGGCCGCGAACCTTAGGCACAGCCCAAGTGCAAGGGCAATAAGTCTTCAGGCGGCCGCCGGAAGGTCCGCGCCGCACTCAGAAGGCAAGTTCAACATTGATTCCCAGTTCATCAGCCCTTTTCTTGAATCGCGGTGCCTGGGAAATGAGAAATCCGAAAACGTCGAAATTGGGGTCGAACATCTTCGACATGCCTTCGAAGGTCGCATAGGCGACGGAAATCATTGTCGCATCGGAATCGAACGGCATCTTCCACTTGAAGGCAAGCTGGAAAGTCCGCATCATCATCTCGCCGAACTCGATTTCTGAATGCGATTTCCCGCGCATGAGTCCCAGCACCTCATCAATGTCCCTGGTGAAGAGCTTGAACTCTTCCTGGCTGCCAGGGAATCCATAGGCCTCGTCAAGTGCCTCCGCCATCTTCTGCGCGTTAAGGCCCCAGAGGGCAAAATTCACCTTGTAGTGGGAAAGCAGGTAGCTGGGCTTAATCTGGGTGGTGAGACCGAGATCTATCATGATCACATCACCACTGGGCAAGAACATCAGGTTGCCGGGATGCATGTCCGAGTGAATAAAAAGATCCTCGAACGCCATCTTGATGTAGACATTGAACAGACGTTTTGCCATTTCATTCGGGGTAAGCGCAAGCTTTCCAGGGGCCGTAACCTCCTCGATTCGCGCACCGCGCACGAATTCCATGGTGAGCACTTCCTCTGCACATAAATTGTCATATAACTTCGGGATCTTGAGGTAGGGGATATCCGCAAAATTCCGCTGAAACCGGCGGTTGTTTTCAGCCTCTGTTCTTAGATCAGTCTGGGCCCTGATGGCATCCCCAAATTCCGCAACCTGTTTCCCGGCTTGGGCAAGCGTAATGACCGGAAGGTGATCGAGAATCCATGCAAAAAACCCGGCAATAGCCAGGTCCCGGTCCACCTGGCCACGAATGTCCGGACGCAACACCTTGACGGCTACCTCCTCGCCTGATTTGAGCCGCGCCCGGTGAACCTGGGCGACACTGGCAGCCGCCACTGGAACAGAATCAAATTCGGCGTAGATTTCCGATACAGACTTCCCGAAGCTCCGCTGCACGGCGGCTTCCACTCTGGAATACGGGAACGGAGGCACCTTGTCCTGGAGCTGCTTAAGCTCCTTCACAAAATCCGCCGGGAGCAGGTCCGGCCGGGATGATAATATCTGCCCAAGCTTGATGAAGGTCGCACCCATTCGCTGAAGAAGGATCCGAATCGTGCGGTAAATCTTCCGGTTGCGCCATTCGATACGCTCCGCCTTCGAACCACCCTTCAGGTGAGAGGCCAGCCAGAAAAAGATGATGAGAACAGTCGCAAAAGCCGCCTCCAGATAAAGCCTGAAGGCGTTGATCAGGGTCCGCATGTATGTTGAAACCTCAGAAGTCTAGATAGGCAGTTGTCCGCGCTTTGGCAATCATGCCCCGCATCAGCCGGATTTTGCCCCTTGATCCTGTTTACCTCTGACGTTCAGGATGGGTGCCGGATTGACTCGCGAGTCAATCCCGGTAATCAGCCGTGCGAGAAGATCCCGGCTTGGGATGCCACAAGGACATAATCATTCATGACTGTATCGATTTCCAAGTTGCTAAAATCCGGTGAACCGCTCGTGCTTCCAGGAGTTTACGACGCCCTTTCCGCGCGGATCACTGAACGGGCCGGATTCCGGGCCGCTTTCGTCAGCGGCTACTCGCTTTCAGCGGCGAATCTGGGCGAGCCCGACTTTGGTTTTATCGGTCACGCGGAAATTGTGGATGCCGCACACCGAATCTGCGGAGCAGTAAAAATCCCGGTGATCGTCGACATCGATACCGGCTACGGGAATGCCTTCAATGTCGAAAAAGTCGTGACTGATCTCATCAACGTTGGAGCTGCCGGATGCTTTCTGGAGGATCAGGTGTGGCCGAAGCGTTGTGGGCACATGGAAGGCAAGCGAGTGATCCCGCTAGATGAATATCTCCCCAAATTGAAGGCGGCACTGAAAGCCCGTGGGAAGCGCCCATTTTTTGTTACAGCACGCACCGATGCCCGGGCGGCTGTTGATCTGGACGAAGCAATCCGGCGTGGCAAGGCTTTTGCCAAAGCGGGTGCGGATGCCGTTTTTGTCGAGGCACCACAGTCCGACGCCGAGATGAAGCGGATCCGGAAGGAAATTGCCGGAGTACCACTAGTCGCAAACATGGTGGAAAATGGGAAAACCCCCCTCCGCAAGGCAAAAGATCTTAAGAAATCCGGCTTCCAGATCGTCGTAACCCCGGTCTGTGGACTTCTCGCCGCCGCCAAGGCGCTCGAAGGTGTGTATGGAACCCTTGCGAAAAACGGTGTGACCACTGCATTTGCGAAAAACATGATCACGTTTCAGGCCATGAATGAACTGACTGGACTTCCCGAACGTTACCGGCGGGAAAAGGAGTGGCTGTGAGTTTCGCCAGAATTGATCGACCAAGACCGAATATTGCGGTTCTGACACTGGACCGTCCCGACCGGTATAATGCCCTTTCCTATGCAATGATCCGGGATCTGTCCCGGTCACTCGATGAACTATCGGGGGATCTCAAGTCGCGTGTCGTGATTTTCACAGGTACAGGCAAGGGATTCTGTGCCGGTGCCGACCTGAAAGCTGGAGCCACTGGGGAAAACGGGGTCTGGGAAAAGGACCTGGGCAACATCCAGGAGAAATACCGTATGCAGCAGGCATATGGGGACCTGATCCTGAAACTCCGCCGGATTCCGCAGCCAGTCATCGCGGCAATCAATGGGCCTGCCGCCGGTGGAGGGTTTTCCCTTGCACTCGCCTGCGATCTCCGGATCTGTACACCCAGCACGAAGTTCAATTGCGCCTTTACCCGGCTGGGTATCGGTGGCGCCGAAATGGGGAGCAGCTACTTCCTTCCGAAGCTGGTCGGACCAGCGATGGCGTCTGAGCTCATGTATACCGGACGCTTTGTGGACGCTGACGAGGCACTGAAAATCGGACTGGTCAGCCGTGTAGTCGAGAACGAGCGACTGATGGATGTGGCGCTGGAGCTTGCTGGAGAGATGGTGCGCCACGCGAGTCCATTCGGACTCAGGATTACCAAGGAGGCAATCAACCTGGTCCAGGGAGGGCTCTCACTGGATGAAGCTGTTCACCTGGAAAACCGGAACCAAGTAATGGCCCTGCAGACACAGGATTTCATGACCGCTGCTGCGTCCTGGATGCAGAAGAAGGATCCTGAGTTCAAGGATCGCTAAGATGGGATCTTCTATGCAGAAAAATCCATTCAACCTGACCGGAAAAGTAGCTGTAGTAACTGGTGCAAGCCGGGGGCTCGGACGCAGCATGGCACTGGGGTTCGCCGGGTGCGGCGCACGGGTGGTGGTGGCCGCACGGAGCCGTCAGTCGCTGGAAGAACTGGCGGCAGAGATACGTGCCGCCGGCAGCGAGGCCCTGCCTGTGGAGACGGATCTGTCCACAAATGCCGGTGTCGACCGGCTGGCGAAGGCTACACTCGACTGGAAAGGCCAGGCCGACATCCTTGTGAACAATGCCGGTGCTACACTTCCTGCCCAATTTCTTGACGCCACCGATGAGCAATGGCTGAACATTTTCAATATCAACCTGTTCGGCATTGTACGGCTGACCCGTGAACTGGGCCGGAACATGACTGCGCGCAAGACTGGTTCAGTCATCATGATCGGCAGCGTCCTTGGCCGGACCGGAATGAGCAATACGGTTCCATACTCGGTAAGCAAGGGAGCAGTAGAACAATTGACGCGGGTGCTAGGCGTCGAGTGGGCGAAATACAATGTCCGAGTGAACCTCATCGCTCCAGGGTATTTCGAGACTGAAATGACTGAAGCCGCCCAGCAGCCAGGAAAAACTTACGACTATATCGTCAAGCGTACACCCATGCGCAGATTTGGGAGAGCTGACGAAATCGTCTCTGCCGCTCTTTATCTCGCAAGTGATTCGTCAAGCTATGTGACCGGCAGTATTGTACATGTGGACGGCGGCTGGACCGCGGGCTGACCGGGACATGTCAGCCTGAAGGCCTTTTCTGAAGGTTGCGAAACCTCTCCACCTGCCGGGGGTTCAGTATTCGGAGAAGCCTGAACAGTGCCGCGAGATCCACCTGTTCCGGATCCAGTTGCCACTGAAAAAAAAGCCCGTCGTAAACCGCAATCATCAGCGTTGAAACCTGCCGGGAAATAACCGGATCGGCCTCGGGAAAATCGCGCTGCATTTCCCTGACGATTGCATCGCGAAAGCGCCGGTAGATCGCCCGAAGCCGCTGGCGCACTTTCCCGTCCTCTGCGGACCGCTCCATCGCAAGCTGGTGGATGACCCGAAGTGTTTCCGGAGATTGTGTCATCTGCCGCTCAACTGATGTGAGAAATATTTCAAAACGGTCACTCAGGTCCTTTCCATTACGGACCTCTTCAAGCACCCGGTCCACGTATCCGGACGTGCTCTCCTCAACCACTGCCAAAAGGATGTCGTCCTTGCCACCTTTGAAATGCCAGTAGATGGATGATGGAGAGGCATTCGCGTTGGCGGCGATTTCATCCACCGACGTTGCCGCAAAACCCTTACGTGAAAAGAGGGACTCCGCCGCAAGCAGCACCCGCTCGCGGGAACCCATGACTCCCTTGCGGCTCTGCCGGATTCCCGTCGTCCGGCCTCTCATGCGGCCTTCCCGGCCATTGTGCGGTTAAATTGCATGACCTTTTTCTGAAACTCCACACCCATGCGGTACTGCGGAAGATTCATCGCGTGTGGCGCCCGTTCCGGGACGGCATTAACCCGGTTCCAGTATTTCTCCTGGCGATCGGGGTCCACCATCCGCTTCGTCATGGTCATGGCCGTCCGGAACATGGTCGTAAATCCAAATGGCAGAAGCACCATCCCGGTCATGATCCGGCGCCAGCTCCTGGTCAGCCGGCGGACGACCTCCGGTGCACCGGCCAATGTGATCCTGCCGTACGGATTTCCCATCTCCTCGATTTTCAGGCCACGACGCTCCAGAAGCCAGTAGTCCATCGCCAGGTGCCGGGATTCATCAATATCGATCCGTCTAAACACCTCCGCCTGGAGCGGATCGCTGATCATGGTCTTTAGAGCTGGAATGAGAATCGCATCCAGACCGATCTCAAAAAGAATGATCTGCGCGCTCGTGAACTCATAGAGGTCCTGGGTGGGTCGCTCAAAATTCCCGCGCAGGTAACGGAACATAACCCGCACGGGAAGCGGGAGATCTTTCCATCCCACACCGTACCGCTTCGCCATCAGCATTTCCGCATCGGCATGGCGGGTCTCGTCAATCTCGAACAGGCGATAAATCTCCTTTGCACGGGGATCATCCACATATTTTGCGCACAGGCCGAAAATCTTGGCTGCCTGCCGTTCAAGGCCAGCGGTAAAGACGATCATCAGGGCTGCGTCCCGCAGTTCCTGCCTTGCCAGATGCTCAGCCCCCTCAAGAGGTCTGGACCAGTCAAAGTCGTCAATCGACCACTGTCCCTTCCGTGTCGCTTCCAGCACGTGATCCAAATCGATGTCGGCAACCATGGCAGTGTATTCCTTCCAGACGTTGCAGTGTCCACGTCAAGCGCGGCCGCTGGAACGATCGTTACAATCCACTGTAACGATCGTTCCATAAAATCGCAAGTGATATCACCTAGTATGTTGATACCCTTATGTTTTTAGGCGCTATTCACTTGCCGGCGGACGATAACCGGTACGGTCGCCGCCGAACCAAGTCTCAAAAAGAACACTAACCGCCGTCAGGAGCAGTCCCCCGAGCGAAAGCGCGAAACCGACGAAGAAGGACCATGCGAAGGAAATCGAAACATAGCGAATAAGCCAGAGACTAGAGAGAAACAGAACGAGCCCGCAGCACATGGTACCGATGACCCGGACCTTGAATCTCTCACTGAAGGCCGTGAGCGTCAGCATGTGACCATAGATATAGAGCAGCATACCCATTCCGAAGGCATGCACGTGGGTAATGCGCAGGAGCGTCTCATAATCAATGGCAAAGTACAGGGAGGTTCCCTCGGCCAGTTCATCGCCGCCGGCATAGTGAGCCGCAAGACCACCCAGCGTCAGCCCACTCTGCTTGTGCGCAAACAGTATGGTAATGAAAATGCCAACAAGAGTCAGGAAGAGGGCGCCAGTAGTGAGCAACTTCACCGCAGGAGAGGCCTTGGAAAGCCGGTAATGCACAATTGGCGGGCGTTTTCCGGATTCACTCATAAATGGATGTTGCCCCGGATTCGTCTTTCGAAGCCCGGTGTGGCCAGATAGCCACCCGGAAGGGAGGAGTCGACCACGAGCGCCTCGCATCCGGGCGCTTTCATGAACAGTTCCACCCCCTGCCGTGCCCCAAGGAGAAATGCCGAACTGGACAGGCCATCTGCTAGCATCCCGGCAGGGGCAATGACACTGACGCTAAGCGGCGGCGCTTTCACGGGTTCACGTGTCCGGGGATCAATGAGGTGGGACCTCTGCCGGCGGCCAAGGCGAAGTCCCTGTTCATAATCACCCGAGGTAGAGATCGCATTTTCGCCGAGATCAATACTGGCTAATACTAGGTCCGGGTCCAATGGATGCTGAATGGCGATTTCCGCGATAGGCGCAAGGCCCAGCTTCCGCACATCACCACCGACGGCGACAATTGCGTTCTCAATCCCTTCACTCGAGAGAGTCTCGATCATCCGGTCCGCTGCGTATCCTTTTCCGATGGCACCGAAATCAAGCCGTATCCCCCTGTCATGAAAACGTGCCCGGCGGTTTGCCTCGTCATACTCGACAAGCTCCGCCCCACAGGAGACCCTAGAAACTGCCGTTGCAGAAGGCGTACTACCGGAGACCGCAGCATCTTTCCAGAGTTTCACCAATGCCCCGGCAGCAGGATCAAAAGTTCCCGCGGTCTGTCTGTGCAGTCGAAGCGCCTCCGGATACACACGAGCGAAATCCGGGGAAATGTCTACCCAGCTGGTTTCTGCAGACGCCAGATTTCCCAGATCACTGGATAGCAAGAAATGCGAAAGGTGCCGGTCTATGCCACGACATACGTCAAGTGCCTTT
>CAZSFB010000136.1:0-7333 GCA_964606035.1 uncultured bacterium
CCAAGGAAGAGGAGCCACAGATTTCGGTGCCGATGATCGACGTCCAGGTCGGCGCGCCGGGGTTTGAGGCGGCCGAGGTCGAGCGCAAGGTCGTGGAGCCTATTGAGCGGGCTGTCTGGGGCCTTGAGGGAGTTGAATACATCTACTCGGCCAGCCAGCCGAACGGCGCCCTGATCACGGTCCGGTTCCAGGTGGGCGAGCCGATGGAGCCGAGTCTCGTTAAGGTCCACCACAAGCTCATGGCGCTCCGGCAGGAACTTCCGCCGAACGTCATGCAGCCCGTCGTGAAGGCGTTTTCCATTGACGATGTTCCGTTCCTCACCCTGACCTTCAGCTCGAAGGAACGTGATGACTACAGCCTCCGCACACTGGTAGCCCCGCTGGCCCGGGAGCTTTCCAGTACGCCTGATGTAAACCGCGTCGAGCTTCTGGGCGGTCAGAAGCGGACGATCCGTGTCGTCGTAAACCCAGCAAAACTGAAGGACCGCGGGTTTTCGCTCCTGTCCGTGGCCCAGGCGCTCCAGTCCAACAACGCGATCATGCCTGCCGGGAAGACCTGGGGCGCGGCCGAAATTTTCGACATTGAGGTAGGCGGAAGGCTCTCCCAGGTGAAGGAGATCGAAAGCCTCGCCATCGGACAGAGGGGCGGCCAGCTCGTCCGCATCCGGGATGTCGCCACGGTGACCGATGGACCCGAGGAGCGGGTCCGGGCGTCGGTCCTCATGGACCGTGAGCGGGGGTCCGGCCCGGAGAATGCCGTCTCGCTGGTTTTCGCAAAGCGTAAGGGAACGAACGTGGTGGTGCTCGCCCGCCAGCTTCTGAACCGGGCCGACGTGTTTGCGAGAAGCCTCCCCTCCGACGTGAAGATGACCGTCACCCGCGACTACGGCTCAACGGCCTCGGACAAGTCCAATGAGTTGATCGAACATCTCGTCATTGCCACTGTGTCGGTATCGGTACTCATTGCCTTGTTCATGGGGATCCGGGCCGCGCTGGTGGTGGCCGTGGCGATTCCGGTCACGCTCGCTCTCACGCTCGCGATCTACTATTTCCTCGGATACACGCTGAACCGGGTCACGCTGTTCGCGCTGATCTTCTCCATCGGCATTTTGGTGGATGACGCCATCGTCGTCGTCGAGAACATCGAGCGTCACCTCAGGATGGGCCACGGAAAATCCATGCTCCGGGCGACCCTTGATGCCGTCGCAGAGGTGGGAAATCCGACGATTCTCGCCACCTTCACCGTCATCGCGGCCATTCTCCCAATGGCTTTCGTGCGGGGCCTCATGGGCCCCTATATGAAGCCGATTCCCGTCGGGGCGAGCCTCGCGATGATCGTATCGCTGTTCGTGGCGTTCATGATTACCCCCTGGGCCTCGGCACGTCTTCTCAAGAAGCACGAAGCGGAGGAAGCCCATGACCATGGCGGAGACGACCACTCGAAGGCCAGTTTCCTCGACCGGATCTACAAGAAGGTCATGGACGCCATGCTCGGACACTGGCTGGCGAGTGCCGGATTCCTGCTCGTCACGGCCGGCCTGCTCGTGGGTGCCGCGAGCCTTGTCTACACCAAGGCGGTCAAGGTGAAGATGCTTCCCTTCGACAACAAGAGCGAATTCCAGGTGCTCGTTGATTTCCCGGCCTCGACCCCGCTCCAGAAGAGCCTTGAGCTGGGCAACGAGCTGGGCAGCACCTTGCTCCAGAACCCCGACGTGCTGAAGGTGCAGGTGTACGCCGGCGAGCCGGCCCCGTTCTCCTTCTCCGGCATGGTGAAACATTCGTTCCTCAGGGGACGTGACGACCAGATCGACCTGCAGGTGGTGCTCACGGAGAAATCCGCCCGGAAAAAGTCGAGCCATGAGATCATCACCGATCTCCGGCCCGCGATCGCAGAGTTCGGGCACAGGCATAACGCGGTCACCAAGGTTCTGGAGATTCCGCCGGGGCCACCTGTACTCGCCACCATGCTGGCCGAAGTTTACGGACCTGATGAGGCCACCCGGAAGAAGGTGGCCGGGGAGGTCATGGAGATCTTCCGTGAAGAGCCCAGTGTGGTGGACCTCGATACGACCCTGAGGCCCGGGCGCTCACGCCTCATCTACCCCTTCGACTATGGAAAGGCCGGCATGCTCGGCGTGAGTGCCGACTACGCCGCGGTTAACGGCCGCCTGACCTTCTCGGAGTCACCGCTGCTCACGATCCGGGATGTGAGCCACCCCGAGGATATCTGGGTGAACCTCTCGCTGCTGGACTCCGCCCGGTCAGGACCGAAGCCGTTCCAGGGGCAGAGTCTAGCCTCGTTTGAGGCCGGAATCGTCCAGATGGAGTCGGTCATCGGCCAGCCGAGGAAGGAGGAATCTGTAACCCTCCACCGGAAGAACCTGAAACCGGTCACCTATGTGATGGCGGAACTGGCGGGAGCCGAGGAGGCACCCGTCTACGGCATCCTCAAGATGGGGCCGAAGATCCCTTACGCCCAGCAGACGGCAGAAGTCCCGTGGGACACCCAGGCCGCCACGGTGAAATGGGACGGTGAGTGGTTCATCACCTACGAGGTGTTCCGTGACCTGGGAGGCGCGTTCGCCGTGGTGATGGTGCTGATCTACATCCTGGTTGTCGGCTGGTTCCGGAGCTTCATGGTTCCGCTGATCATCATGGCGCCGATACCGATCAGTCTTATCGGCATCCTGCCGGGCCACTGGCTGACCGGGGTGTATTTCACGGCAACATCCATGATCGGCTTCATCGCCGGGGCGGGAATCATCGTCCGGAACTCGATCATCCTCGTGGATTTCATCGAGCACCAGATTGCCCGCGGCATGGAGCTGAAGGAGGCGGTTATCTCTGCCGGTGTGCTTCGTTTCCGCCCCATGCTGCTGACCGCCGCGGCAGTGGTGGCGGGCAGTGCCATCATGCTGGTGGATCCGATCTTCCAGGGCCTCGCCGTGAGCCTGATTTTCGGTGAAGTGGCGGCAACCCTGCTCAGCCGGTTCGCCGTTCCGATCCTGTATTACTGGGGTGCCGGAAAAGCCCGGGTCCGGGACATCACGCACCCCCCAGAAACCGTTTAAGACACGGAAGGAGAAAGACCATGACCATCAACGCAGGACTCCGCCTCGCGGCGGGATTCTTTACCATCCTGAGCGTCGCGCTCGGCTACTACGTGAACCCCTACTGGTTCCTGTTCACGGTATTTGTCGGCCTGAATCAGATACAGTCGTCGTTCACCGGCTGGTGTCCGATGATGTGGATCCTGGAAAAGGCAGGGCTCGAACGGGAGGTCCGGGCAAGCTGCTGCGACGTGAAGCCATAAGCGGCAATCAGTGCCAGAATGAAAACGCCCGGGACTTCCATCCCGGGCGTTTTTCCGTGGCGTCAGACCAGGTGGCCTATTCGGCCTTGGCGGCTTCTTCCTTCTTGGTGGAAGGTTTCTTCGCCTTCGGGGCGGCAGCCTTGGCGGCCTTTTCGCCGGTAGTGCGGCGCTTGGCCGGCTTCTTCTTCGCTCCGCCCTGGGCTTCTGCCGGGAGGAACTCGATGAGCGAGACCGGGGCCGCATCGCCCGCACGGCGGCCAAGCTTCACGATCCGGGTGTACCCGCCCTGACGATCCTTGAACCGGGGGGCAAGCACATCAAACAGCTTGGTGATGGAAGCCTCGGAGCGGAGCCGGGCGAAGGCACGCTGCCGGAGGGTGTACTGCTTCACCTTGTCGGCACCAATGCCTTCCTTGCCGAGGGTGATGATCCGGTCGGCGAAGCGGCGAAGTTCCTTCGCCTTGGCGTCGGTCGTACGGATCTTCTCGTGCTCAATCAGTGAATTGAGCTGGTTGCGGAACATCGCCTTGCGGTGTTCCGTGGTGCGTCCGAATTTCTTTTCCCTGCGGTGATGGCGCATGACTGGCGTCCTCTGGTTCTCGGTTTCGTTTCTTCAAAAAGCCCCGGGGTCTCAGCCGAGGGTGCCGCCCGAGCCCGGCACGGGGATGGTCCACCCCTCGACCTTCATGCCAAGGGACAGTCCCATGCTCTCCAGAAGGTCCTTGATCTCCTGGAGCGACTTGCGGCCGAAGTTCTTGGTTTTGAGCATCTCGGCCTCGGTACGCTGCACCAGTTCGCCAATAAAGCGGATGTTGGCGTTCTTCAGGCAGTTGGCTGACCGCACTGACAGTTCGAGCTCGTCCACCGACTTCGAGAGATACTCGTTCAGGCGAGCTGCCTGTTCGGCGTTATTCGCAGAGCCACCGATGACCGATGACACAGCCGCCTGCTGCGGCTCCTCTTCCTCAACGAAGTTGATGAAGATCTGGAGCTGCTTCTTGAGAATGGCAGCGGCATAGGCGACCGCGTCAGCGGGCGTCACCGCGCCATTGGTCCATACCTCAAGCACCAGCTTGTCATAGTCGGTGATCTGGCCGACGCGGGCCGAAGGAACCTGGAAGTTCACACGGCGGATGGGCGAGAACATCGCGTCCAGCGGGATGGTCCCCACCGGGTCACCCTCGCGGCGGTTGCGCTCGGCCGGTACATAGCCCTTGCCCATGCGGACCACTGCCTCGATATTGAGCTCGCCGCCGGGCTGGAGCTCGGCGATGAATATCTCGGGGTTCAGGATCTCCAGATCGTGGGGCAGTTCGAAATCCGCCGCCGTGACCGTCTTCGGGCCGCTGGCCTTGAGGCGGATCGTGATAGGGCCTTCGGACTCCGCCTGGAAGATCACATTCTTCAGGTTGAGGTTGATCTCGGTAACATCCTGCACGACGCCGTTGATGGTCGTGAATTCATGCTTGACGCCTTCAATCCGCACGTGGGTGATGGCAGCACCCTGCAGCGAGGAAAGGAGGATCCGGCGGAGTGAGTTGCCGATCGTGATGCCGAAGCCGCGCTCGAGCGGCTCAGCCACGAACTTGCCATAGTTCGCCGTGCTTTCCTCGACCAAAAGCTTGTTCGGCTGGATGAGTTCGCGCCAGTTCCTGGAAATGAGCGACATGTGTATTACCGTCCTTCGCGTTCTGTTTTCGCGGCCCCTGGACCCGGTCAGGTGGCCCTACTTAACTGGATCCCGTTCAAAGGCAAAACCCGTGTGCCTTGCAAGAAGCCACGGGCCGATCCGCCCTCCGACTCACACGCGGCGCCGCTTCGGGGGGCGGCAGCCATTGTGCGGAATCGGGGTGATATCCTTGATCGAAGTGACACGCAGCCCGGCGGCATTGAGTGCCCGGACGGCCGCCTCGCGGCCGGGACCGGGGCCCTTCACCTGCACTGCAACACTTTTCACGCCCACTCCAACCGCCTTTTGTGCGGCCTTCTCGGCGGCCACACTGGCCGCATAGGGGGTGGACTTGCGCGAGCCCTTGAATCCGGAACCTCCGGCGGTGCCCCAGGAAATCACATTTCCGGCCGTGTCCGCGATCGTGACGATCGTGTTCGTGTACGTTGCCTGTATATGGGCAACGCCGTGGTCCACGCCGCGGAGCTTGGCCTTCTTGATCTTGGGGGCCTTGGCCTCTGCACCCTGCTGCTGATCCTTAGTTTCTTCCGCCATGGAGTCTCTGCCTTCTGCTCGGTACCGGCCGCTGCTGTCTCCCGGGAGAAAGCTGGCCAGTTACATCGTTTAAGGGTTACTTCGTTTCCTTCTTCTTGCCGGCGATTGTCTTGCGCGGGCCCTTGCGGGTCCGGGCATTGGTCTTTGTCCGCTGGCCACGGACGGGCAGGAGCTTCCGGTGCCGGAGCCCCCGGTAGCAGCCAAGGTCCATGAGCCGTTTGACCGACAGCGACACGTCCCTGCGGAGGTCACCTTCCACACGGTAGCTCTGCTCAAGCACACGGCGGATCTCTGCCACTTCCGTCTCGGACAGCTGGTCAGCCTTGCGCGCGCCGTCGATCTTCGCGGCGGCACACACATCCCTGGCCGTCTTGTTGCCGATGCCATAAATATAGGTGAGCGCAACATCAATGCGCTTGTTTTTCGGAATATCTACGCCTGAAATACGGGGCATGTGGCTCTCCTGAAAGTTATCCCTGGCGCTGCTTGTGGCGCGGGTTGGACGGGCAGATCACGCGAAGCACACCTTTGCGCTTCACGAGTTTGCATTTTGGACACCGTTTCTTGATGGATGCTCTGACTTTCATATCTTCTCCGGCCTGGCCGTTAACATAAGTCCCATCGGTCACTTCGACCGGTAGGTGATCCGTCCCTTCGTGAGGTCGTAAGGGGAGAGCTCGACCGTCACCTTGTCGCCCGGAAGGATCCGGATGTAGTGCATCCGCATCTTTCCGGAAATATAGGCAAGAATCCTGTGCCCGTTGTCCAGTTCCATCCGGAACATGGCATTGGGAAGCGGTTCGACCACTTTCCCTTCAACGGTGATTGCATCTTCCTTCGACATGTTATTCCGGTCTGTCTCCACGCAGCCCCGCCACCGGCGGGACCGCTCCTCATAGGCTTTCAGGCGGCCGCTGGCAACTGTGTCAGGATTTCGGGGCCTTCATCCGAAATCGCGATGCAGTGCTCGTAGTGGGCCGAGGGCTGTCCGTCGGCCGTTACTATTGTCCAGCCGTCGTCCAGCTTCTTAACTTCCCAGGTCCCGAGATTGATCATCGGCTCGATGCAGATGACCATTCCGGCACGAAGGCGTACTCCTCCACCCGGTTTTCCGTAGTTCGGTATCTGTGGTGCCTCGTGCAGGTTCCGGCCAATTCCATGACCGACAAAATCCCGGACCACGCCATAACCGCGCGCCTCGCAGTAGGTCTGCACGGCGAACCCGATATCGCCAATCCGGTTTCCCGGCTTCGCCTGCTCGATTCCCTTCTGGAGGCTTTCGCGGGTTGCTTCCATCAGTTTCAGCTTCTTCTCGGGAATCTCGCCCACGGAAATGGTTGTGGCGGAATCGGAATAGAAGCCGTCCAGAATCACTCCAAAATCAATACTGACGATATCGCCATTGTCGATCCGTCGCTTCGAGCTCGGAATCCCGTGAACCACTTCCTCATTGACCGAGGTGCAGAGGGTGCCGGGGAAACCCTGATAACCCTTGAAGGCCGGCTTGCAGCCCGCCTTACGGGTCCACTCCTCGGCCATGCGGTCAAGGTCGAGCGTCGTCATGCCGGGTTTCACCACCTCGGCCAGACGGGCAAGGATCTCCGCCACAACACGCCCTGCGGAGCGCATCGTGCGAATCTCTTCCTTAGATTTCAGCTCGATCGCCATTTCTTCCTACGCAAGCGCCTTCATCAGATCGCTGTTGACCTGTTCAACCGGGCGATTTCCATTAATGACCGTGAGCCGCCCCTTCGACTGGTAGTAACCGCTGAGGGGACGGGTCTGGTCGTGATACA
>CAZSFB010000137.1:0-7304 GCA_964606035.1 uncultured bacterium
TGTGACCGGGTGAAGCTTATCGCGAATGGCGCGCTTCATGGATCTGGCACTCTTTCTGAACTTCTCCCCCTAAGCATAGGCTCATGGGAGATCCGGTTTTACTCTGAATCTGGAGAGACCAGTTCGCGGATCGCTTCCGAGGCGATCCCCGACCCATCCGTCAGGGGAAACTGGATATGCAATGCATCATCAAATGAAGAGCTTCGGTCTTTGCTTGCAAGAATCCAGTCCGAAAGCGGAACAGCTGTTGTTGCCGTTACCCCGCTGCGTACGCATATCGAAGACGTATTTTACCAGCGGTTCGGAAAATCCGGGGAGACGAACGCCAAATGATAGGCCGCATCTGGGCTATTGCCTTAAACACAATCCGCGAACTGGTACGTGACAGAGTACTGGCGGTATCCATTTTCTTTGGAGTCGCAATCACGATTTTTGCCGGTGTCGTCGCGGCCAAAACCCCTCTTAACTGGGGGGAGGTTGTCATGAATGTAAGTCTGGGAGGAATGAACCTCTCACTGGTGTTCATCACGATAATCATGTCGGTGAACTTGCTGGCAAAGGAGATCGAGAAAAGGACAGTTTTTACGATACTGACGAAACCTGTCACACGTGCGGAATTTATCACCGGAAAATTCACAGGCATGATCGCTACGCTCTTCCTCGCGCTCAGCCTGATGACAATTGTGGTTATCTGGCTCTGCTGGCGCGCCGCATGGCCGGTAAAGCCCCTTTTCTATATCGCGGTTCTCAGCATCTACGGAGAAATCATCGTTGTCGCGGCAGTCGCCCTGTTTTTTTCTTCGTTTTCGACGCCCTATGTCTCCGGACTGCTGAGCCTCGCGGTCTGGGTCAGCGGAATACTTGCCGGGACACTCCGGAAAATGGCGGGCGTAGAGGAAATCGACCCCGAGACTGTCCGGATCATCAGAGGTGTCTACTATTTTTTGCCGGACTTCTCGCGACTCAACCTGAAGGATCGAGTACCGTATGATATCTCCCCTCCTGAAGGCTACTATCTGCAGGCTCCACTTTTTGTGATTGCCTGGGGAACGGCCCTCATCCTGTTTTCAATTTTTCTATTCGATCACAGAGACCTGAAATAGGTCACGGAACGAAGACGAGCTCGAGAGTGACAATGCGCTCTTCAAGCATGTCGGAATCGACAATATTGATTTTTGCGGTGTCGATCCCTTTGGATACTAAGTGGTTTTTTACGCTCACAGCTCGGCGGCCAGCATTTCTTTTGCGAAGTTCCGGATCTTTTTCATCGGAACCTGCCCTGAGGACGATCTTCAGTATCCTTGGCCGGCGGTTTACTAGCGACACCAGCTTGTCGAGCATGACCATCGCAGATGGCGACAAAGCAGTCTGCCCGTCGCCAAAGTCGACTCTTTCCCGTAGTGGCTGAATTTTCAGCTGTGATGAGTTGTAACCGGCTTCAGCGGCCATGGTCTCATAGGAAATACCGGCGGATGGGGCCATGGGAGGAGTGGCGGGCACTGGTTCCACTGAGGCTGCAGTGGCATTTGGGGAAACCTCGGGATTCAGCTCCCGGTCTGTACCATTCGCAACCGGAACAACCGAACCCGTTTCTTCTCCCACAGATTTGACCGTGGCCGGGGTGAGGGGGCTGAGCCTTAAGGTCAGCCGGGCCCGTCGACGCTCCTTGACAGTCACCGAGTATAGGGCTGTCACAAATCCGTCGGCCGAGATCCGGAGTTTGTAATCTCCCGGAATAAGAGAGACAGAAAATGTCGCCTCCGACGGATTGACGGGTATCAGCTTTGCATCACCGGGACTGGAAACAGATTCAATCTGGATTCGTGCTACAGGAATCGGCGCTTCCGTCTGTGCATGCAAAACCGAACCGGCAAGCTCACCTGTGACAGCCTGGATCGCTGCAGGTTCCGGCTTTTCTTCTGCATGCAGAACTGTCAATCCTGATACAAAAATCCCGGTGAATAACAGTGATCGAATCCGGATCAGCATAATTACCGCTTTCCTCCACGAAACCTGTCGCGGCTCAGCATTTTGCGCATCGATTCCGGTCGACGAAAATCAAGCCGTTCCCGGAGACGATGATAATATTCGTTGAAGTCACTGATGACCGAAAGTCCGAGTATTTCTTCGCTGCTGACACCCGGGTAACCGGCTGCCAGTACAGCGACAGCTTTCCACTCTGGTGGCGCAGCCACGGCACTCTGAACCGCACGACCATCAAATCCAAGGACAGGGCAGGACCCAAGGCCTTCTGCCTGGGCTAGGGTTGCTACCCGCTCCAGAGCCTGAATCAGATCAAATCGTTCCGGATCCAGGGACCGGAGTCTGTTTACCATAGTCCTTCGTGACAGCGCGACG
The DNA here is from genome assembly GCA_964606035.1 of uncultured bacterium. Classification (GTDB taxonomy): domain Bacteria; phylum JAGRBM01; class JAGRBM01; order JAGRBM01; family JAHCIT01; genus CAZMGV01. The sequence goes on from CAZSFB010000137.1 coordinate 2,359, forward strand.
ACAAGCAGTGGCGCGGTACGCACCCAGAAATTGACCCTGTTCAGCCCCTTGCATAGGGCGTTCTTCAGTTCTTTCAGCACCAGCGCATCGCTTACAAAAACGAGATGCTGCATGGCAGGATTACCCGTCCGGGGACCCACACCAGCCGCAATTTCCAGCTTGGCAATACAATCCTCTGGAACAGGTTCAGACCGGTAAGTCCGCATCTGGGCACGTTCAGCCCACAAACTGAACATGCCGTCAACGACGGTATCATTTAGGGATTTTGAGGCCACGGTCCATTTTGACCGAATCGACTGGTATCCAGTCAACATATCTGTCAGCAAAACAGGCTCCACAGCCAAGATATCCTGTTCCACAGGACCTCACATGGTTCATAATTCCGGCAGAAAAAGCGTAGATCATGCAAGACGATCATTTTACGAAGCTCAGATCCCGCTACCTGATAGCTACCGTAACTCTATCCCTGGGGCTCCTCAGCTACGCAGACACGACTGCCAGAGGCTTCCACGTATCAGTGCTAATCGCTGCCATGCTTGGGCTTCTGCTCAGTGCGCGGATTCGCTTGGGCATACCCGTGGTTTTCTGGAACACAATCGCAATTGGTGTCCTGTTCCTGGCAGTTGTCTGGATTCGCCGGGACGTGTCCAAGATATTTGAAATCCTTCTCTACTTCCTTGAAATCCTTCTCGTTGTGAAAGCTTTCTCCCGCCGGTCCTCCCGCGACTACTGGCAGATATATCTGGCCTGCTTTTTCGTGGTCATTGCAGGTGCGCTGACCCTGTCAAATGTCTGGATCGTTCCCATACTGCTCGTCTTTACCGGTTTAGCCTGCATGGCAATGGTTGCAGACACCCTTGCCGAACCGGAGAACGTGGTCTCTGGCTTTGCTCAGAGGCTGATCCATGGAAAATCCGGACGTTTCTGGGATATCCGCTGGGGAGCCGTAGCTGTCGTCCTGCTTTCGACAGCTGTAGCAATCATAAACTTTATCGCAATACCCCGGCTTTCGAGGGCATTTTTCGATCTTGGATTTCTGCGAACCGGAGGCGGTACCCGTTCAGGCCTTTCTGGACAGGTCGACCTGCGACAACGTGGCACCATCCAGCTGGATCCTGAAATTGCCGGCAAACTGCAGATAACCGGCGTCAGCCCCGCAGCACTGGAAAATCTGAGGAAAGTCTATCTTCCCGCGAGGCGCCTTGACAGCTTTGACGGAATTCGCTGGTTCGCATCCCAGCGAGAAGCCACAAGAGTTGAGCCAAACCGCTCGCGAACCTACTGGATCAGACCCGAAAAGGCCGGTGTTCCCAGTCTCGGATATTCCATAATCCTGAAGCCAATTGGGCAGCCTTTCGTGCCCCAGCTTGAGAATACGGTCGCTGTGCGCTTTTCTTCCCCCGTTGAGTTGCTTGCATATCGCGAGCTGGACAACCTGATTACCGGCGAAACACTGTCACATCCCGTACGCTATGAGGCATGGAGGACCTTTGATCCCGTCATTCAGCCGCTTCCGGACAAGGTGATGTCAAACCTGACTTCTGTACCGGAAGGCATCCACCCTCGAGTTTTGCAACTGGCCGATTCACTCGGCAGCAAGTCGCTGCCGGCAGAAACAGTTATCGGCCGGATCAGCGAATATTTTCAAATGGGTTTTAATTACTCGCTTGACCGAAAAAGTGGCGAGGCCGAGAATGTACTGGAAAATTTCCTTTTCGAAACCCGTTCCGGACATTGCGAGTATTTCGCTTCGGCAGCTGCCCTGATCGCCAGGATCAATGGCATCCCCGCCCGGGTTGTTACCGGATATCTTCTAATGGAAAGAAACGACGACAATTCCTGGTTGATCCGTGACCGGGACGCACATGCATGGGTCGAGTACCTGCAGCCGGGGGTAGGATGGGTTTCCTTTGATCCTTCTCCGGGTAATATCGAGGCCGAGAGACTCGCCGGGAACAACTGGCGCACCCGATTGCTCACCGTGGCCGGCAAGCTGGAGCTTTGGTGGGTAGATAAGGTCATCGATTTTGACCTGCGTGACCAGTTCAGGTTGCTACAGACACTGCTGCAACGTCTGGACGAAGTCCCCACTAGACATAAAGGCACACCCTCAGAAGGGAAAAATGGTCCGTCAGATGACCCCGAGCCCTTAAATATTGCCGGACTTTCCACATGGATTGTTGCGGGCCTATCCGCATTGGCCCTGTCCGCAGCAGCCTATGGGTACTGGAAAAATGGCAGAAAATCAGGTTTAGGCCATCCCGCGACAGAGGAGTTCGAGCGCCTCTATCGCTCGATACATGCAGAAGAAGGCCCCGTGTTGAATGGCGATACAGCCGCCACCCTGCTTCTAGCGGCTAAAGATAACCCTGCAAGAAACCTCAATGACGCAGATTACCGTCTCTGGATCCGGTTATACCAAGAAGCCAGATTCGGGCTCGGTCAGCAAAAATCTTCCTTGCCCGCATTGCGCAAGCTGACCAGCAAACTGATCCAGAATAAAAAAGTCAGGCCTCACATCCGCGACTAGTTCAACTGCCTTCATCCTCGGTTACGGCTGGAACCGGTGGTGCCGAACCGAGCGGACGAGCGCCCGGTCGCAGTCCCGTAGTCTTGTATACTGCTACCGCCACATTTTTCCCCTTGAGCTGGATATCACCTGCATGAACAGCATCGAAGATATCCTTCACCGCCGCAAAGGTATTTCCACTAATGGCAATCTCTCCACGACGTGCCTGACCTTCCAGACGTGCCGCTGTATTCACAGCATCGCCGATGGCGGTATAATCATATCGTTCGTCCGTTCCAATATTTCCGACAACGACCTCACCGGTATTAATACCGATTCCCACTTCAACCGGTTTCCAGCCCCATCCGACACGAAGAACATTTTCCGCCTTGACGGCCTCCTGGATCCGCATGGCGGCTCGGACAGCCCGTTCGGCATGGTCCGGAAAATAGATTGGCGCACCAAATAGCGCCATCACACAATCGCCAATAAACTTATCCAGTGTCCCGAGCTCATCACCGATGATTGCTGCCATCAGCTTGAAATACTTGTTCAGTATGTTGACCACGTCGCGTGGATTCATTTCTTCCGACATGGTCGTGAATCCACGAATATCAATAAACATCACGGTGCATTGCTGGCTTCGTCCGCCAAGCTGAAGGGCTGTGGGATTGGCAAGCACCTGATCCAGAAGGCCTTTGGAAACATATCGGCCCAGGGCATTTGTTTCCTGTTCCTTGCGGAGCAGCTGGGCCGCCATCCGGTTAAATGCGTGGGTGATGGCCCCTATCTCGTCCGAAGTCGTAATCGGGGTTACGTGGTCAAGCTTGCCACGGCCGACGATCTCGATACCTCCCCTAAGCGCCGCCAGAGGCTTCACGAGCAACCGGGCAACAAGCATCGTCAGCAATACGCCGAGGATGAACACCGGCAATGCGACCAGCGCAAGCCGACGGGCGCTCTCCAGAAATGCGTTCCGTATCTGGGCCTCAAGATTCACAAGAACGATCAGTCCACCGATCGTCCGCCCCTTGAAAACAACTGGATGCCATATCTGCCGGGTATTAAGAATCCGGGAGACTGCGGGACTGTCTGACACCTGAAAAGGCTGATGAGTCGCCGGATCATTGTATATCTCGCCCTGGTAATTGATCTCGAGAGCAGCGAGAACTTTCGCCTCATGATCAACATAAAACGCCCCTACGACTTCAGCACGGTTCTGAAAAACCTTCAGAGATTCCCCCAAAAGCAGTTCATCACCCAGCAGAATAGCCTCTTTCGTAAACGCGGCGGCCGTTTGGGCGTTATTCTGATACGAGGCCTCCATAGTTTCCTCGATCTTCTGGCGTTGCTGATAAAGCATCAGGCCGGAAACCGATCCGATCGCAAGAATCAGGATACTCACGACAAGTGTCTCCAGCTTAAGCAGTACGGTTGCGCGCTGGCGAAACTCCTGATCGTCAGGGTTCTGGTTCTGCAAGGGAACAGAAGTGGCAGGAGGGCGTACAACCTTTGCGGGTAGCCGCACGGATCTTGGTCCTGACACTGGGGCTATTTTCGGACCGTTACTCATTCGAGTGTCTTTGCTGCTCCCCTGATGCTTATTCTGAAAACTATTAGGATCGATTCTAGCATGCCATTCAACGGCTTGAAGCCGATTCACCTTTCCGGGACGGTAGTTCAAATAGCCGTGAAAGATCTCTGGCTTGTGGCAGCACGATTGACATACCGAAAGGACCGGCCATCACTCTCCCCATTCTGAACAGTCCGTTCCCAAGCTGGGGCTTTTCTATGGCAGGTAAATCCGGTGGTAACCAAGCTGAATTCTCTTCGGTAACCACCCTCTCAAGAACAACTGATTCACCAGCACCTGGTGAAAGTTCATCCAGAAGCCGCCTGAACGCATCTCCAAGTCGGCTTTGGCTGACCGATATCTGGTATCCCGGTATCCGGCGAAAACTAACAATGACCTTTTCCTCCGAGTCCGAAACTGCCTCCCTGCCGATCCACAAAACCCGTGGACCACTCTCCGAACAGTCCGACCGTTTCCTGAACCATATCGCACGGGGTCCTACCGCAGGGTCCAAGACCCCCTTACCCGTTCTGAAAACCAAAGATACGCATGTGGAAAGATATCTGGATATTCTTCTACGTTCATTCAACCCCTCGAAGTCAGTATTACCGATCAGTAAAGAACGGGTCTCAAATACCCGGTTTCTGGAATCCGTAACAGTAAATCCCCCGCTGGCAGCCGAGATAAGTTTCAAGCACCCAATGTGAGTCTCGCCACGCCGTTGCCGAAACTCATCAAGAAGCGTCTCCTGTAGTGATCCAGACGCAGGACCAGTAATCCACCGAGAGGGGTGGGCCACAGACAAGTGAAACAGGGCAGCAACAGGCTCAGGGTCATAGCCGCCTGAAAGAGCCGCAGCCGTCA
>CAZSFB010000138.1:0-7277 GCA_964606035.1 uncultured bacterium
CGGATCTGTACCTGGATCTGCGACTGGTTATCCTTGTACGTAGTGAAAATCTTCGATTTGTAGTTGGGGACCGAGGTGTTCCGTTCGAAGATTTTAAGGAATTTGTAGTTCGGCAAGGCGATGCCGATGGATATTGGAACCACGTCCAGCAGCGTAATGGACACGTCGGAATTCTCTTCGAGTGAATAGGCCATGATGGCGGCACCCAGGGCGACCGCCTCGTCCGGGTTCACGCTCTTTGCCGGAGGTTTGCCGAAGTAGGCCTTTACGCGCTCGGCAACAAGCGGCATACGGGTGACGCCTCCCACCAGCAGCACGTGATCTACGTCCTTGGGTGTCAGTTTGGCATCCGCCAGAACCTGATCAACGATTCTGAAGGTCTTGTCTACAAGATCCTTCGTCAGGCCGTTAAGGATTGCGCGATTCAGCTTCATGTCGATTGACAAGGGCTGTCCGGCGGCGTCTACGGAAATATAGGGGATATTGAAGGCGACTTCCTCGACAGCCGATAGGTCAATCCGGGCCTTTTCGGCCGCATCCCGGATACGCTGGATGGCGATCGGGTCGTTGGTCAGATCGACCCCGTTCTGGTCTTTGAACTTCTTGGCGACGAAAGAGATGATCCGGTCATCGAAATCCACGCCGCCGAGGAACGTGTTGCCGCCGGTGGCGAGCACTTCGAACACCTTGTCCCGGATGGCGAGCAGTGAAACGTCAAACGTGCCACCACCCATATCATAGATCAGAACACGCTCATTCAGTCCCTTGTTGAAACCATAGGCGAGAGCGGCGGCCGTCGGTTCATTGATGATCCGGACGACTTCAAGGTCGATTTTCTTTCCAGCCTCTTTAACCGACTGGCGCTGCCGGTCATTGAAATAGGCGGGGACCGTAACGACGGCCCGGTCAATCTTTTCCTGCAGGAACTCCTGCGCATAGTCCCGCATACGGTCCAGGATCATGGCCGCGACGTCGGTCAGGGTGTAGTCCTTGCCTGCCATGTGGATGAGAACATTACCCTTGGTATCTTCATCCATTTCATAGCGGTAATGGCGGCGGATGACCTCGGTCGTTTTTGCCTGGAAGTTCCGTCCGATCAGGCGCTTGGATCCGTGAATGGTATTGACGGGATTGATGACAGCCTGCCGCTTGGCATCGTGGCCAACGAGCTCGCGTCCCTTGTCGTCAATGGCGACCATGGAGGGAACCGTATTCGAACCCTTGCACGGAATTACCTGCAGCTTGCCGTTGAGATAAACGGCGGCACAGGAATACGTCGTGCCCAGATCAATTCCGATGATGCGGCCCATCAAGTGTCGAGTGTTTCAGTCCGGGTCGCTGTTGAGGCGGGTCTCAGCTGGACCGGAAAACTCTTCTTCCTCTCCAAGATGTGGACGGGCGGATTATATCCGCATGTGAGAACGATGCAAATATCCGGGACTTAAGGCGTTTTGCGTCAAATCAGGGTTCGGACAGCCCGGACCAGGGATGCCGGAGGCAGGGGAACCGCATAGTTACCGTCTTTTGACCGGTGCATTCCTCCGATTCGGGACGGAAAGGCATAACGGATATCCCCGCGCCTGTTTTTCTTGTCTGCCCGCGCCGCGGCTACAATGTCCAAGGGATCAAGGCCGGCAAGGACCTTCCGCCAGGCTGGAAAATAGACGCTCACTCCCGCCACGATCTGGTCCCGGTCGGACCTTTTCAGGATACCGGCGTGTTCGGCGAGGGTGGCTTCTACAGCCATGCCCGTCCAGACAGCCTCCCCATGCAGGGTACGGTATCCCCGGAGGGTCTCAACGGCATGGGCGACCGTATGGCCAAGATTCAGGACCTGGCGGAGGTTGGCCTCTTTCTCATCACGCTCAACCACCCGGGCTTTGACGGAGCAGGCACGTTTAACCAGTGGTCCGTAGAGTGCGAGATCGGGTTTGAGAAACCGCGGTGCCTTGTGGAGCAGCTCGTCAAACAGGCCGGGGTCGGCGATGATGGCATGCTTGAAAACCTCGGACATGCCTGCGATCAGTTCCCGTCGCGGCAGCGATCTGAGGAGCGACGTGTCGGCGATGACCGCATGGGGCTGTTTGAACACGCCGATCAGGTTTTTCCCGTGCAGCGTATCCACAGCCAGTTTGCCCCCCACAGACGAATCCACCATCGATAGTAATGTTGTGGGAACCTGGATGAACGGAACCCCACGGTTGAGGGTTGCCGCCACAAAACCAGCAAGGTCTCCGATCACTCCGCCGCCCAGGGCAATAACGAGCGTATCCCTGCCGGCGTGGTTCTGGAGGAGCCCATCTTCCAGCTTTTCCTTCATCCGGCGTGTCTTTGACCGTTCTCCGGCGGGAACCGTCTGCCGGAGTATCCTGGGGGCCAGGCTTTTCAGGAGTTTCTGGACCCTGGCGCCGTAAAGGGAATCCACGGTTCTGTCGGAGATGACCGAAATAAGCCCAAACCGGCCAGCCCGCCTGACAGCGACGGGAAGCTCCGAAAGTGCTCCCTCGCCAATGTTTATATCATAGCTGAGGTTTTCGGTACGCTTGAGATTGACGCGGAGGGTTTCCACCCCGCCGCTATAGCATATCCGGGCTGGCGGTCGAATCAGTCCGGCGGCCGTGGCGAATGAAGGCCATTACCACGAAAGAAGGCCATATCTGGCAAAAAAGGCGGCTCAGCGAGGTGCCGAGGTGCCAGCTGAGGTCGTGGGGAGAGACAAGATAGGCGGCAAAATAGCCAGCCAGCATTACCAGTATTACCCAGATGGCCAGATTGGTTCCACGGGGCTCCGAGGGCCGGATGAGCCAGAGCAGGACTACGATCCATGAAATTCCCCACCCGAAGCGTGTCCATTCGGATATGAAGGCGCTGAAGATCTGTATCTGACGATCCAGGTCAAAAATCTGGCTGATGGTTCTGGCATCGGTGGCAGCTGAAACGAGATCATTTCCGACTGGCACCAGCAGCCTGAAAGCGGCCAGTGCGGCGATACCCGGAACGGCTCCTGCAACAAACAGGGCGAGTCTGCGGAAGGCCCTCTTTCCGCCGATGTCCCTGAACAGGAATATCGCCAATGCTGATGCTGTCACCACCAGGAACATGTTTCCTTCGTTCTTTGTCCATGCGGCACATCCGGCCAAAAACCCCGATGCTGCAAAGGCCCCATTCTGGTTCTCTCTGGTGGAAATGGCCGTACTCAGGAGCCCCAGGGTTCCAAGCATACAAGCCGCCAATGGGAGGTCGGCGATACGTGCAGCTGCCTGCATGCTCATGGGCGGGACCATTACCACCAGCGGTATGAAGCAGGCAGCCAGGCGACTACCGGCAGCCTGGACAAATCCGGCAGCCAGGCCCATGAGAGCGCCTGCGGTGAGGACACAGGCAAGACCGGGCGCGACAGGGGACTCACCGGACCATGCCCAGAATCTTGCAATCAAGGACGGAAGAAGGAGCGGATAGTCAGGATGTGTTAGTGGATGCAGCTCCGCATATCCTTCCCACCACAGCCCTGTGGCCCGGTGCAGGAATCTTGCGTGAAGGTTCCAGATGGCCCATGCGTCCAGGGTTCCATGTGGCAAGGCCGCAGCCAGCAGTGCCACTGACAGAATTATTGAAATAGCTCCTCCCCATGCCGCAAACCGCATTGGAGAAGAAGGTTTGGCTTTTGCTGGGGAGCAGAACTTTGGAAATCTCTTGCGATACAAGAACAGCAATGAGAACGCCAGCAGGGTTTCGGCCGCAGCGTAGTGCCAGGAAGCAGTTCCTCCGAAGCTTCGCCAGGCAAAATACAGAAAAGAAACAGATCCATATCCCGCAACGCCGGCAAGAGTCAGATACAAGCCCTTGCTGGGGTGGCGATCTGTACCCATAAAAGTCAGGATCAGCACATGACCGAAAATAAAGGGAACAACCACAGCGGGCAGTAGTATCATGGGTTTGCCGGGACTTCCCGCAGATAAACGCGGTCTCCAAACCGGTTTCCCGCAATCAACACGCTTCCAGGTGGCAATGGTGCTCCGTCAGCGCCGATCTCGATAATTACAGTGGCATCTGTACCGGGAACAATGATCAGCGGCGCAAGCGCATACTGGCTCAGCAGAAAGCGTGCGAGATCGGTTGGATCAGCGGTCCGGGATGGACGCCCGGGTTCAACGAAGCCTGCGGACTGAAATGGTGCCAAGTCAGCCTGGAGCGGGCGCAGGCGGTTTTCGAAGGCGGAGATGGAGTCGGCGGGTGAACTGTCAGAAATAATTATGGCCTGGCGTAATGACCCGAAAGAATAAACCAGGGACAGGAATGATACAGCGGCAATCAATGACGCTGCAATTCTGGCACGGACAGGCTGCTGGTTTGGGCTGTAAGCCAACCGGGCCATTGTAACGGGATCGTCACCGGCTCTGCAATCAAAGGGTGCCGCTGATGACGTCAGCGATGCCAGGTCTGTGAGGTAACTTTTAGTGCCTTACCACAGTTGTGCTGCGGGCGCGGAAAACAACGGCTCCGCTTTTGTCCCGTCCCTCCTGGTCAACGACCAGAAAGTCCATGCCTCCGGATTTTCCCTCTTTGGTGTAAATGTCAGCGACCTTCTGGGTAATCCCGATGGTTTCGCCGGCCAGAAGCGGGCGCTCATATTCGAATTTCTGCCCGCCGTGAAGGACCTTTGTCATGTCGATATTCAGGGCGTCGCGCATGTTGAACTTCGGGCGGAAAATGGTCGCGAAAGTGGGCGGTGCCGGAATGGCAGAATAACCTGCGGCCTTGGCGGCTTCGTCGCTGTAGTAGATATCCAGAGTATCGCCAATCGCCTCGGCAAACCGGCGAATATGACCTTTTTCAATGTCGAAATATTCCACTGGAGAAGTGAGTCCGATTTTTGTCTTGTCGAGCGGCATGGTTTTCTGCCTCCTGTCCTGAAAGGCTGGGAGTTTTACCCCCGGCACCAGAGATAGTAAAATGCGCCCTTCGAGGCAAATCCGCCAGTTATCTGGAAGGTGAGGTGGTTTGGTACCGGCAGAAGGAAAATCCTGGACCGCTCCCGCCCTGATGGTGTCCATCATCGCGGTATCCCTCTGGGTTGGAACACAGGCTGCGGCAGTTACATCAGCCACGTTCGCTGTCGTGGTTCTGGGAACCCTCGGTCTGGGTATAGGATGGGTTGCAAGCGTGTGGGCGGCCACCGGAAGTATTTTGGAGCGGGAGTTCCTGTTCCGTATCTTCTGGATCGGGCTGGTGATCCGGCTGGCCGTTGCACTGTTCCAGTACAATTATCTGTCGGTCGATTTCTTTGCGCCCGACCAGAATGCCTATCATCTGGCGGCGCTGCGTAGCGCGGATGCGCTCGCGGCGAGCCGGGATGCATTTTCGACGTTCGAACTGAAGCAACGGCTTTATGTCGCGTATAGCGCCTATCTGTACTATTTTTTCGGCAGTAGCAGCCTGCTGCCATCGGTGCTGAACTCGGTCTACGGCTGCCTGACCGCAATTGTCGTGTACAGGATCACGGCGATTTTTGACAAGCCGGAGGCGGCCCGGATTGCTGCCCTGCTTGCCATGTTCACCCCATCCCACATCCTGTGGTCCGCCCTGAACCTTCGGGACGCTCCGACCATCCTCGCACTTGTGCTCTCGGTCTATTTCATGCTCCGGCTAAGGCTTGAGTTGTCGGTTATTGCGGTTGCCGGTTTTGTCCTGTCCATGCTCGTCATTCTTGGTCTGCGGGATTACATATTCCTCATAGCCTTGGGATCACTCGTGACCGGTTATCTGGGAGTCAGGTCGGGGCGCACACTGGAATTTCTCGCGGGGGGCATTCTTGTGATCGGTGCCGCAGTCATTCTTTTCCAGGCAGCGCCGTCCGACAGCCAGTTCATGCGGGAGATTTCGCTAGAGGAGTTCCAGAACTACCGGAAAGGGCTACTGCAGGGGGCCCAGTCCGCCTATCTCGAGGACGTGGATGTTTCTTCGCCTGGTGGCGCGCTCCTCTATCTGCCGGCCGGGCTGGCGTATTTTCTGCTGGCGCCGTTTCCATGGCAGTGGGGTTCGCTGAGGCAGGCTATCGCGGTGCCGGAGACCCTGTTCATGTGGCTGATTCTTCCGGCCACCATAGTCGGAATCGCAAGGGTTGCCCGGCAGAAGATGAACCTCGCGCTACCGATGTTTGTCATGATGGCCGGCATCTCGATCAGTTATTCCCTTGTGCAGGGAAATGTCGGAACCGCTTTCCGCCACCGGGCACAGGTAGTTGTTTTTGGCTTTATCTTTTCCGGAATAGGCCTGCAGCTCCGGCGGGAAGAGAAGCTTAAACGACTTTCCGGAGACGGTCTTCCATCCAGCGGGACTCCAGCGACTCCGAATGCGCCGGCCGGGTCACTGACAGCACCGTCCGGCTGAAATCCAGGTATTTCCTGGCGATCCGGAGCACATCCTCCCGGGTTACTGCCCGGATCCGCTCCGGATACTCGAGGTGGTGCTTGACGCCAAGTCCATAGAGCGCATTCAGGCACAGGTTGCTTGCCTGGGAACTGCTGCGCTGGAGCTCAATCTCGAATGTCCCGCTCAGGTACCGTTTAGCGCGATCGAGTTCGCTCCGGGAGATCGGCGTCTCCCTTATTTTTTCCAGTTCCCGGACCATTGAATCCAGAGCCTGATTCATCTTGTCCGGAGAAGTGCCGATATACCCGGCAAAGAGACCTGTTCCGATACCTTCGACGGCCGAGGTGGTGACCGTATAGGCCAGGCTCTGACGGTCCCTGAGTTCGAGGAAAAGCCTGCCACCCTGTCCGCTCAGGACCGTATTTAGAATGTCGATGGCATAGCGGTCCTCGCTATCTATGGACGCTCCCAGGAACCCCAGTGCCAGGTGGGCCTGTGCCCGATCGGCGATTGCTTCCACATATTTCCGGCCGGATAGCTCCGGTTCGGGATGCTTGGTGGCAATAACGGCTTCCGGGTTCTGGAATTGTCCGACCGTACGGGTGAACAGATGAACAGCTTCATCGGTATCAATATCCCCGACGACGGCGATCCAGAGATTTTTTGGATCAAGTCGCTTCCTGTAGGCGTTTTTCAGCGCGATGTTGTCAAACGATTTCACGGTGTCTGCGTTGCCGTGGATCCTGAAGGCATACGGATGGGTTCCGAAAACCGCCTTTCGCAGGTTGGCGAAAGTGAGGGAGCTGAGCTGGTCTCGATGCCGTTCGATGGCGGCGAGGCCCTCCGCTCGTACAGGAACTGCCTCGCTGTCGGGAAGTACGGGATTCAGCAGTCCATCGGCATAG
>CAZSFB010000139.1:0-7253 GCA_964606035.1 uncultured bacterium
GGTCCGGATTTCGAGTTGCCGGAGGGCGCCTGTCAGCGACTGCTCCCGGTCATGGGCCGCAGCGGCCTGGCGGGAATGTTCCTCGCGCAGGTGCATGAGTTCGTTCTGGAGGTATGCCACCTCCGACTTCGCTGCCGCTAGCTCGTTCTCGGACAGCCGGTTCGTTGCACTCAGTTCCGCCTGGATACGATTCGAGTCATCCCGTGTTCTGGCCAGGTCGCTTTCCAGCCTGGTGATGGCCTCTTCGCGGTTTCGGAGAAGCTCGGCCGTTTCTGCCCGCAGGTTTTCGAGAGTCTGCACCGAATGCTGGTGAAGTTCCTTGAGCTGCCGGTGGATTTCATCGGTCCGGGCCCGTTCCTCCCGCAACTGGGCGATCTGCTGCTCAAGCCCGCGGATTTCGTCCGCGGCCCGCTCCCGGTCAGCCAGACGGGCATCACGTTCACCCTGCAGGGTCTGGCGCAGCTCTTCCACCTGTGATGTACGGGACTGGAGCTCGCCCGTGGCGGTTTCCAGACGGATCTCGAATGCGGCTATCTGCTGCCGCAGGGCCTGTTCTGTAGTCGCAGCGGCGTCAATCCGGCGCAGGGCCTCAATCCGTTCCGTGGCTGACGTACGCGCAAGGTTCGCCAGGGCCCGCTCACGTTCCGTGAGCCGCGCCTGGGCCTCGCCGAGCAGGCCTTCGATTCGCGCGACCTCCCGCTCCAGCCGGCGGCTTTCCTGGAATAGCGCTTCCCGCTCCGTGCCGAGATCCCGGACCCGGGCTTCCAGTGCCATCCGCTGCTCGCCGGAAGTGCGCTCCTTTTCCCGAAGTCCACTTTCAAGCGCCTGACGGACCTCGCGGTGTTCTGCCTCCGCCGTCGAAAGCCGGGCGCTCAGTTCCGCTTTTTCCCGCGTTCGTTCAGAGATTATTGCTTCGGCCACTGCGAGTTCGCGGGTGATGCGGTTCAGGTTCTCCTGCTGCCGGGATTGTTCGGCCTTGAGTGCCTCCAGTTCGTTCCGGAGCCGGCCCTCTGCTTCCAGCCGGTCCTTTTCGGATTGCCGCGACAGATCCCGTGACGCATCCAGCTCTTTTGCCAGTTCCCGGCCTCGCGTCTCGGAAACCTCAAGGCTGCTTCGCGTTCTCGCGATCTCCGCTTCCTGGTCTCTCAGGGCCGTGTTGAGCCGTTCCAGGGCGGAAAGGGCTTCGGTCCGTTCCTTCGACGCCTCGCGCGCGAGACGTGCCAGCAGATCCTCGCGGTCCGCGAGCAGCCGGATCAGTTCGTCAACGGGCAGTTCGGAAGGGGCTGGATTCGACATGAAATCCTGATTTCGATGTTTCAAATCACTCTGCAGGGATTTGGAAAGGCATCACTGACATTGGGAGTATCCAGGGGTATTTTCTGTAATATCATGGAATTGGAGTATTCCGGAGCCTTGCGGACTGCGCCCATAGGCACCAAGCCGCTTCTGCTTCCGCGACAGATTGTACATAAGCACATTATGGCGGTTTCTACAGGGCTGCGCAATGAAGTGAAAAATGCCCGTTTCAGATGACGCGGCGCAATGACAAACAAGTGATTTAAATCGTTTAAGTCATTGGGGTTTCCGGTGTAATCATTCGTAATCCGGTTACCCGGTTTGGCCCGATCGGTCATAATGGTGACTATAGACGGGACCGTAGTTTCGGATGCACACCTTGCAAAAGGTTGTGATGGCAGCGGGTTCTCACGGAGAGCACAGTGGTGTTTGCGAAATACCGAAAGGCCGTGCCTTCAGGAAAACCGGTGGCTTTGCCGGGCCTGTGGTCCGCGAGGACGGGTTTACCCGGTGGAAATGGAAATGATGGAGACAGCGATGAATAACCGAACCCCAGTTGCCGGATGGACGCGTTCCTGCCGGTTCGGCATGCCGAGGATCGTAGGGTTGCTTCTTGCAACGGCCATTGCCGCAGCGGGTTGCGGAGGTGGCGGTAGCAGTGGAGGCGGCGGAGGAGGAGGCACAATCCGGGTCGAGGTGCCACTGGATCTGGTTTACGGACTCACGGCGGCCAAGACGACGGTTTCGTGTACCGGTGCTTCCAGTTCCTGCATCGCCGACGGTGTTGAGCAGTACCGTGTGGATGTTTCGGTAACCGTGGATGGCAATGGTACCAGTTCTGCCGCTCCGGTGGCGCTGGTGGTAACGGCTCCTGCGGGGTCGAGGATTCATCTCGATGCGGCTGCTTCCTCAGCCCATTACCAGACCGCCGTCATCGGGGTTATCCCAGACGGCGCGGCTACGAGTTTCTTTGTCCGTGCCACCACGAACGGAAACTACACAGTCCAGATATCCCACCAGTCCGCGCCGAACATCACCGCCCTGGTCAGGACCGTTCCGGACCTGATCTTCCAGCCGGATCCGAACGTCCCGACTGCTGTTGAGGTTTTCGAGGCTAACGACTTTCTTACTACCGCGAGCGGCGGCCAGACCATCGTGAAGGCGCGTCTCCTCAATGCGGAGATGCAGGTCATTACCGGAGCAGCTGCAGCGCAGTATTCAATCGGCTGGACCTCGACAGATCCGCTCGGAAACTTCACCCCGGCCGGGGCGGGGTCGCCGTCTCCAACCCAGACCATCGGGCTGGATGGCGTGGCGGAAGCAACCTTTTCGACAAACACGTTCTACCCGAGCGGCGGCACGGTCACGATCCGTGCCCAACTCCAGGGTGATGTGATCTTCGACGATGCTATCGTGACGGTTTATGAGGACCTTGCGGCTCCAATCGCCGCGGAGTTCGGGATCATCTCGGGTTCGACACCTGATCTCGTTCCGGGCCGTTTCGCACCGGTGTCACCGAATCCGATACCTTCGTATCTGTCGAGCGCCGCCAATGGCGGTCTCGATGGATTCATGGGCAAGGATTTCACCCGCGCCGACCGGTTCCAGGTGAAGGTCCGGATCCTGTCAGCCCACGAGGTGGCATCGGGAGAACCCTGCAACAGCTTCACGCCTGGTACTGAGGGCGAAATTGTCTGTCTGCCCGCAGGCACACTGATCAACATTGACTGCGAGAATGCCCTGGATCCAGGCGACAGTTCGGTGATCCTCGCGCCGTCGGACTGTTCCTTCGCCTCGACACCGACCGGCTCGGCAGGTTCCTCGATCGCACTCACCTGCGGTGTGACCGACAATATTGGCGATCCGGGAACGGCTGATCAGTGTCAAGGGACCTTCTTCCTGCGGGTGGCGAAGAACTCTGTAAAGGTGCGGACAGGTTCTGGGTTTACGAAAGTGCTCCCCAAGCTAAGAATCCGGACCACGGGTCCGGTGACGGCCACACCTCCCAAGACCCGCAGATATGGAAGCCAGTCAGGCGCGGCGGCTGCCGGAGCAGTCTGGGCCGGATGGACGTTCACGAACAACTCCGTGACGGGCGAAGAGAACGAGATCCGTCTCCGCCCCGACCCGAGTCTCCCGTTCCTGCTCAAGTGGGCTGAACCCCTCACGACGAGTGCGCCGCTGGGCGGCTGTTCGATTACTGACGGAAATACGGCTGGCAACAAGATCGCCCGTTGCACGGCGGACCCGTCATATTACGTCGACCAGTGCTTCCTGGATGCGTTCCCGCCGACCGGTGTGCCGGCGTACGACCAGTTTGCCTGTACCGACGAAGTGAGTGCCCGCTGCTTCAGCAGTTCCGACGTGTTCAGGGCCCCTGCGGGCACGTGTAGCGCGAAGTCCGGTGACGGAATCAATGACGTGCCGCGCATCCCCCTGCGTCTCCAGATCGCCCCGTCTACCTGCCGGACACTGGCGGATCTGACAGCGCAACCGGATGACTGCCAGTTGGTGACCAGCGATGCGGATCTCCAGCCGCAGAATCTGAGTGCGACCTTCACCTACACCGGCTCCCAGAGCCAGCCGCCATATGTCGTGGCCCTTGGCATGAACAATGTCCGCAACTCCTCCGAGCAGGCGGCCGGTGTTGATAACATCAGCCTGACAGGGGTTTCCGCGATCAACTGGTATCCCTACAGCGCAGGACCGACAATCGGATACGGCAGCACGTTCCTGCTGCCGCCGCTGAACACCTCAACGCCGTCCTCGCAGTACAAGATTACCATGTCGGCGACTCCGGTATCGGCGTCAACCACGTCGCTTCCCAGTGACACCCAGTCGGTCGTCGTGAATCCGAACTGTTTTGCTCCGGCGCAGGTTTCCTGCGTACGCGGCCAGCCCACCGTTCCGCCAGCATCGCCGAACTGCCTCACTGGAAATCCAGCCGGCTCGGTCACCCGGAATACGGTCCAGGCGAACAACAATGCGACCGGCTTCGAGTGCGCCTATTACACCTGCGAGGTGAAGACCTTCGGCGAGCTCTATGCAGGCCAGACCGTCGATGGCCAGATCATGTGTCCCACGCCCGCGGCCCAGTACCTCCTGCAGGATGATCTTGGCTACTCGCTGCGTTTCATTGACAAGGGCCGTGCCGGAAGCAGTCCGGCCGATCTCGTGCCCGGTGCCCCTGATGGGCAGGAGATAGACGCGGATGGCGACGCCGGCGAGTCAAACGGCATCGAAATGCAGTTCGTGAAAGGTTCGGATGTGGCTGATGGTGCGGGCCCGAGCTTCGGAAGCGCCGCCGATACGTCGGTGAAAAACGTCAGCGAGAATATCGTGAATGGCAAGGCGTCCGTCTGGGCGCGGTTCCGCAGCACAAGCCGCGCAGAGTCTCAGACTGCCACCATGATTGTGCGGCTGCAGGAAAACCAGAGCGGGCTGACGCTGGATCCACTGGAGCCAGTGACCCTGCTGCAGACGGAAGTGAATACGCAGATTCGTGCGAACCAGGCGCTTCCGGGAACTGTCTCCATACTCTTCCGCAAGCCGGAGGTAGTGAATGTCGCTCCGTTCACTGACGACACTTCCGCCGTATACTCCCGCCAGGCGGCACTGGATGCGGCATTTGCGGCGGCCCACTCCATTGGCACGTCGGGCGGTGCAACCGACTATCGCAACAGCCAGCATTTTTCGCGTGTCGCCGTTGTGACGATCAAGACGCTGGCCGGCGACAACATCACGACCTCGGGCGGCGAGCCCACGATCAGCTACGCGCTGACAGGCTCTTCCGGCACCGCTTATACGACAGGCTCCGCAAACCAGTCCTGTTCGACGACGGCGGTGTCGGGTCCGGTGGTTTCAACCTTCCCGTTTGCGGGCACCTATGGCACCTGGAACTCGCGCGTCTGCCTCGTGTCAGATGGGAATCCGAATCTCGCCCCCACAACGCCGGCGACGACCACGCTTGAGGCCACACTGGCCAACTGTCCGGTGGACAAGCAGCCCAAGTGCAAGACGACGAAGGCCCTGAACGTTACCAGTGTGCGGCGCACGGTGAGCTACCAGTTCCCGATGACGCGGACCAGCGGTACCAGCGCCATCAACTTCGCGGGCTTTTCGCTGGACGTGTTCTTCAATGACCGGACACTTGCCTATGATCCGGCTGATCCGCTGGAACCGTCAGCGCAGGATTTCCTGGCGCTCAATCCCAACCCGGGCACCGGGGCGACATTCCCGCTGCCGTACGGGCCGGGCCTGAAGGTTCTCCAGGACAGCCTACTTGCCTGCCCGGGTGCTCTCGGATGTCCGGTCTCACCGGGAGATCCCGGTTATCCGGACTATGATCATGTGAAGATACTCCAGTCCACGGGGTCGAATGCCTACCAGTTCCCGGCGAATACTCCGAACAGCCGGGAGGTGGTCCGGATGTTCTTCACAATCAGGAACGTCTGCACCGCATCACCCTGCAACGACCTGCAGGGACGTCTCGCATATGATCCGACAGTTTCGGAGATCATCAGCGTTCCGGTCGGCCCATCGAGATCCGAAATATCAGCTTACGCCGGGGACGGTGTGACTCCGGTCCTGGTTCCGCTGACGTTTTCGGAGCCCACCGCGGTGCACGTGGCCAAGAACTTCGGACAGTGAGACAAGCCTGAGGTATGATACCCATGAATACGATACTTCAGGCAGGGCGGAAGGGACGGACCGGAAGGTCTGTCGCTCTCGGCATCGCCATGTCCCTGTGCCTGCTAGGCACGGCCAGGGCGGCACCGGGATCGTTTGGCGACGTTTACCCGCGGGGTAACCCGGACGGAATCATCAGCCTTGGCGATCTTCTGCTGGTTCGTGCTTTTGCGCTGGGGTCAACCGTTCCGACGGCGGCCGAGCTGAACGCTGCGAACGTGTTTCCGCTCGCACCGTGTGTCACCTGCGTACCCGGTGAGGTCCGCGTGCCTGATTTCGCGGCCCGCATTATTGGCGGATCAAGCAATATCGAAAACGATCCGGGCGATATCACGCTTGGCGATGTGCTCGTCATTGAGAAGGCGATTCTTGGCGAAATAATCCTGGGGAATGGTCTCGCGCTGCTCAGCGCGGGTGCCATCAGCCCGTCAAGCGGTGACACATTTGGCGGCCAGCCGGTGTCGATCAGTGGCAACGGATTTGCGATCGACCCGGGCCGGACGCTTCGCGTGAGTTTTGTATTCCCGCAGGAGCCGGGTCCCGCGGTACGGATCGAGTGCGACGTTCCCGCGGGAGTGACGCCGTCGTCCGTGGATTGCGGGCATCCGGGTTTTGCGTTCATATCCATCAGCAATTCACAGATACAGCTTCTGACTCCCGATGCGTCGGGGCAGATCGGTCCCGGTGAATTCGAAGTCAGCGCCGCCGTTCAGGTAAGCATTCTGGAAACCGCCACCAGTAACGTCCTTCAGTCGACATCCGATGTGCTGACGGCGCAGAACTCCTACACTTTCGCGCGTGGTGCACTCTCCATAACCGCTCTGGGTGGTGAAAAGCAGGCCGGTTTCCCGCTGATCGAACTGGGAACACCACTCATCACCTTTGTGTATGATCTGGTCGAACTTCGCCCGGCGACCTCGAATATCGCAGACCCGCTTGCAGCTCCCTATGTCACTTATGCTGTGGATATTGTCGGGAACTGCCCCGCGCTTCTGAACGACTCGGATTTCGAGGTCACGGCGGCAATCGGTGATGATGGAAGAAGCCAGGTTCGCTTGACGCCCCTGGACACCTGTCCTTCCGGCAAAATCGTGGTTACCGCGGTCGTTACCAATATCTTCGGAACTCCGATAATTCCGACGACGCAGACCTCGTTTGAGGTGCCAATCGCCGCTGCGGATCAGGGCGTACTGCAGATCGTGTCCGGTTCCGGCCAGATATGCCCGTTCGACACGACCTGCTCGCTGAATCTCCCTGATCCCTCGCCG
>CAZSFB010000140.1:0-7175 GCA_964606035.1 uncultured bacterium
CCCAAATCCGCCGTATGCGACCGGCCGGGTAGATACAGGAATTGTGTCAGCCTGTGGAATTATTCGGAAAATGATGGTTCCCGATGATGGATTCGAACCACCACAAGCAGAGTCAGAGGCCCGCCGCCCGGCGCGAACTGGCCGTGATGGCGAAAAGGGGGTGGTGAGTTCAATGCGATTCTAGGATTTCCGCGCCTTTCGCGCTGCGGCTTTCTTCCCAACTCTTTTATTGGGTCGCCGTATTGATCGCGTTTGCTTGGATTGGCGCCGATTTTTCGATTCACTCACCGGATACTCTGCATCCAGCACAAAAGAACGAATCTGGATACCGTTGGTGGAATGCGTTTGAGCTTGCCGGTTTAATAGCGCGCGGGCCTGGTCAATATTCGTTGCATGCCTGCTGCCATTGGGTTTCCATGCGGCACAATGAAACCAGCCTAGCAAATAGATACCTATGGAGCAGTTCTTATCCGTAAGGTATTGCCTGAGTAGCTGGTCCTCCAGACTCGTATGCCACTCGCGATGCCAAGATCCTTTTACTTCGACAACCAGATTGTACTGATTGCCCTGTTCATCGAAAGCGGTCACTAACAGATCGGGGCTATCGCTCAAGGGCCCTATCTCGGGATCACGAGACGCCGCAACGAATTTTCCATTGAACATGTTTCGCAAATGCCCTGCAAGTTCTCTGGAAAGTTCCTTTTCGTGCTTGGGTTCATTGCTGTCCGTTTGTGTCCACAACCGTGTCACAAGCCCGTTCTTAATTTCTATCTGATAGCTGTCGAACGCTTCCAGAACGATATCAAGAAGATCCTGCTCCGAACGAACAAATCGGGAATCCCGTACCAACGTAATTTCAAGAATCGCTTTTGGTGACAAGGGCTGCCAACGCAGCTCTCTGCGGTTTCTCCTTGCTTCCTCAATCCGCCTGCTGAGCCACGAATACTCAGGCTTACCATTCAAACGAGAGCGAATACTTTGGACGATATCGATTTCACCGGCTTCAACCAGATGTTCAAGCAACAGTCTTCTCCAGTCCGCAACATGATCACGCGGCCCCGGCGCGAAGCCTCCGCTGTGTTGAGGGTCCTCCTCTATCGGGTATTTCTCACTTAGCCATATATACAAGTCACCCAAGCGATCTGGCGGTTGTCCGGAAAAACCCGGCCCAGCCAGATGTACGCGCCCGGCGCATCGTTCAGTAACTGCACGGCCGAAAGGCTCTTGTGCCCGCATTTGCGGCCATACCAATGTCCAGAAATCGTCTGAACGGTGACGAAACAATAGGCTTGCTATTCGGACCTGAATATCATGTCTGGCAGGATCATATTTCGATATCTGCTCACGGCACCATGACTGAGCTCTCTCGACATTCTTCTCCAGGAGAATCCGTAGCGTTTCATCAAGCGTATCACCATTAAGCGCAGGAGACAGGCGCCCGACAAAAAAATCACACACGGTCGGATCCCACGCGGCCCTGACAAATGCAGTAGAGAATGGGATGGTTCCGCTCGCAAGGGCATCTCTTACAGCAGAAGCATAAGAACTGCCCAACAGGCCTCGGATTGCCGTCAGTATCCGGTCCGCCAACTTGTCATTTCGGCTATAACCGATCGCGACCCACTCTATATGCAACGCCGCCCGGTCGGTGAACACCTGCGTCGGCAATACAGACAGGAGACCGGTATCTACTGCTCCAACGGTAAAAGCCACATCGGCGATGAGGTCAGCATACTTTTCCTGTAAACCATTCGTCTGGATGTTTGTCACCAATTCTATTCCGGCAGTTGCGACCTCCCTCTGTAAAGGCTTTGGGAGCATACGCCAGACATCGGAATGAGGCGGCGAAGTTCCTACTGATGGAGACAGACTCAGTAGACTACGAAACGAGTTCCACGCGTTTGTATCGCCGAGCCGAATCTTTTGGACGAGTTGAGCTACTTCCTTCTCAGCGTCTTTTGGCGGCTGGGTATTTTGGCGGCTATATGAACGTGGCAGGGTATTCAGTCCTTCAGCCCAGCACTGAGCATCGCAATTTCCGATGGTTCCAAGCCGTCCTATTAATTCTAATTGCCTTGCAAAGTTTTTCTTTATGACAGGATCGGTAGCGCATAGCTTCCGAAGTGTTTCCCATTGAATCGGGTCCCACCAAGATGCGGATGCAAAGACCAAGTGTTGATAAATATCTCGCAGGTTTCCAGGCGATGTAGCGAGATACTGTTCCGATAGCCATTGAAAATCCGAGCGCAAATCAAAATATGTCGCGACGAGATCTAAACAGTAATCATCATTGAGAAATGCCTCATTCAAGTATGGAAGGAGCGCTCGTACGACTTCGCGACGCTTTTTAGCAGGCAGGTCAATAGCTTTTCCACTTACCCCGTAAACATGCTGACGCTTCGCGATTGTCATGAACGCACGGGCAAGCGACTCTGCCACCTTCTGATTTTCTATATATTCGGCGGCGCGGACAAGGAGAGGCTCAATGAATCCCTTGAAGTAATATGGCTCGTAAATCAGCTGTTCCCATTTGCCAGATTCAATCCAGTTCAGTAGCTCGATTAACGC
The DNA here is from genome assembly GCA_964606035.1 of uncultured bacterium. Classification (GTDB taxonomy): domain Bacteria; phylum JAGRBM01; class JAGRBM01; order JAGRBM01; family JAHCIT01; genus CAZMGV01. Next base: position 2,569 of record CAZSFB010000140.1, read on the forward strand.
ATCAGATGTGGAATCCTGAATCAGATGCTCTTCGAGAAACGAACGATACGAACCGTACGCATGGGTATCGCTCGGACGAGTCAACGTTGCAAGCAACTCCGATGGCGTGACATTACTCGGCCAGACTGCGCGCAAACAGTTTCCCCGGAACGACTCGAACCCGTCGCCAGCGGGGGCTGTATGTTTCGGGACAGGGAAGAGGCGCTTCCGGTTAGCGGTGTCTCCGATATCTGCGATGAAACCGGCCGCTATAGTTCTTACATCGTAGTCATCATTCACATTGTACGCGATATCGGCAATATCACTACTGAGGTCATTCAGCTCACACTCATTCGCCATCTGGATCGCGGCGATCCGCGCTGGCGCGGGACATTTTCTGTTCACAATGCAGTCCCTCAACTGCACGGCCAGCCCTGGGTACATCAACTTGTGAAAATGCTCTGGACCCGTGTCACGCCAGATATTCAGCCGTCCACTGGAATAGGAATCAATTAGACTGTCAACCAGTTCCTGGCGGCTAGCTTCGCTCCACTTATGAACGTCGCAGTCCAGAATAATTTCTGGATTGGATTTTATAAGATAAGCCCGAAGTTCAGGTATCAGGTCCGCTGCCCAACCCAGAATGCCATAGTGCTGAGGCGCAATACCGTATTCGGATCGACATAGACCAAGAATCTTTTTGACGGAAACGCTGTTTACGTGAAGATGCCATGCGGCAAGGAATTCTTCTCGCTGCCGGTGCTCCCACCGATACTTCCCATCGCCATCAGTACGGAACAAGCCTGTATCATTGAGGACTTGCCGAAGTGCGCCTTCCTGTCCTCCTGGACAGTGGTACCTGCAGTCATCGTCAGCGTCATTCTTCAGGTCCGAGATCCGAAGCGAATCGTGATCGTGTTGCAAGAATTCTTGTTCTGCATAGACCCCGTTCTTTCCAGAAAAGTTGGTAATCACTGCGACTCGCGCAGCCAGTTCAAAGCGCTGACCTGTGGATATTCGATTAGGCGGCAACTCTCCCCTTCGAGTTGGCTCGCACAATCGTTCGCACGCGCGCCGTTCCAATTCGATCCTTGTGTCAGGAAGTCCTCCATTAGCAAAAGCCGAGAGCAGCGATCTCAAAAGCAGCGGATTTCGCGCGGAGACATGCTGGCCGGTTTTTTCTAGTGCTTCCCAGAACATATTGGCGTCCACTTGGGCTAATCGGGCCGCATTCAGGACATCCGACTTTCGCAATGGCTGTAATTCAAGGATTTCTATCGCGTGCGACCCGGAATCATTATCCTCCGAGTCTCCTTCATTCGCACTTAATTTGCAGATTTCCCTGAAAACAGAAGAAAGACGTGCAGCTTGCTCGGCCCATGCACCGTGGCGGGACGAAAAACGGATTCGCAGGACCGCGGCGGGTTGCTTTTGAGAGAGGGGGCGGAGAATTTTCCCAAGTTCATCGACGAGCAGGTCGATCCGGATGCGGGCTTCGTCAAAGCTATCGAAAAAAATATCAAGCTCGCCGCCGACAGAAATCCAATTCTGGATTCTGTCATCTCGCTCAAACGTCCGTTCAAGTCGTTCAGCAGATGTATGTGCACCAAGATCAATCAGGGTGGAATTTCGAGTTCCTTGATTGAGAATACTGCTTTGAAGATCATGCAACTCTGTTGATTTCCCCGATCCCGCTTCACCAAGCAGGACAAGAACGGGAGTGTTCATCAGATCGGGTAATTCGATTAGGCGCTTGTCCTTGTGACCTGGGAGATGCTCTCCCATATCTGCAAGGTAATCGTTGATGTCTATATGTGGTTTTTCTTTTTGGCCCTGTCGGGCCCAAAAGCGTTTCCAGTTGAATTTGTCGGGTAGCTGCATGAAGGGCCATTCTACTGAATTTAGTAGCAAATTCCAGAATGCGATTCGGTTTTACGCCCGTAAGGAGAGAAGTTCTTGTGAATCTTTCGTTTCGCCCGCTCTGTTTCTCACCCCGCCTCCATACACCCTGGTTCATCCCGCTTCGGATCATTCACCATCCGGCTCACCGGCATCGCCTGCATCTTCTCCGCCGGTAACGGCCCGCTCCGGCTTTCAGCAATCCGGCCCGGCTATCCAGCGGCCCCAGGATCACCGAGCGGGTGAGCGCGACGGCGACATCCGGGATAGCCCTTGAACCACGGCGGACAGGTAGGCCGGTTTCTTTCAATTTACGGTGGACCGGAAAGGCGGGTCCCGCTTCCGCAGGTATCTGGAATGACTGGGGAAAATGATGGTTCCCGATGATGGATTCGAACCACCACAAGCAGAGTCAGAGTCTGCTGTCCTACCATTAGACGAATCGGGAACGGAGCAGGCGGCATGAAGCCGTCCGCGAACGGCCTATAGATAGAAACGGCGGGCCCGTCTGTCAACCCGGCCGTGCGCGATAATTTCCCGCGGGTCCGCAGGACTGCACTCGCGGGCGGCTGCGCCCTTTCAGGAACACGTGGGCATCCCGGTTCGGTTTTTCATGCGGATGCGGTTACGAACAGGCGGAATCCCGCCCGTCTGAAAAGAGGACTCCGTGCCAGAACACCGATTCACCAACCGCCTCGCCGGCGAGAAAAGCCCGTATCTGCTCCAGCACGCCCACAATCCGGTGGATTGGTATTCCTGGGGCGAGGAGGCCATCAACCGCGCGGCGATCGAGGACAAGCCGATCTTTCTCAGCATCGGATATGCCACCTGCCACTGGTGCCATGTGATGGAGCGGGAAAGTTTCGAGACCGGGGAAGTGGGCGAGGCGCTCCGCAGGGATTTCATCTCCATCAAGGTGGACCGCGAGGAGCGTCCCGACATTGACCAGATCTACATGTCCGCCGTGCAGGCCATGACGGGACGGGGTGGCTGGCCCATGTCGGTGTTCCTCACGCCGGACCTGAAACCGTTCTGGGGCGGGACCTACTTCCCGCGGGAAAGCTTCCTCAGCATCCTTTCCCAGATCAGCCGTGTCTGGCGCGAGGAACGCGACAAGATCCACGAGAACGCGAAGCAGCTCCACGGCATGCTCCAGCAGATGGCCGATTCGCGGGTGGCAAACGGACAGCCCACGACGGGCGAGCTGAACCCCACCGCATTCACCCTGGCGGCCGCCCAGAGTGCGCAGTCGTTTGACCCGGAATGGGGCGGATTCGGCAGCGCGCCGAAGTTCCCCCGGCCCGCACAGCTCCGGATGCTCCTCCGGATCGCCCGGCGAAGCGGTGACAGCCGGATCCTCTCCATGGTCACGCATACCTGCCTGAGAATGGCGGCCGGCGGACTCTATGACCATGTGGGCGGAGGGTTTGCACGGTATTCCGTGGACGAGCGGTGGGAGATCCCCCACTTCGAGAAGATGCTCTACGACAACGCCGGACTCGCCTCGCTCTATCTCGAAACGTTCCAGCTCACTAAAAATCCCGTCTTCGCTCAGGTTGCCCGCGAGACCCTCGACTACGTGCTCCGGGACATGACCCACCCGGATGGCGGCTTCTATTCAGCGGAGGACGCCGATTCCGAGGGACACGAGGGGAAGTTCTATGTCTGGTCTGAAGACGAGCTGAAAGCGGCTCTGGATCCGGCGGAATATTGCGCCCTCGCCTCCCACTTCGAAATCAGCCCGGACGGCAACTTCGAGGGAATGAACCATCTGATGCTGAAGCGTCCTGAGGATTTCCTCGCCCGCTGCCAGGGACCGGTCGCCAGTGGTCTGGGAAAACTGTTTGAAATCCGTTCCCGCCGCATCCGGCCGCTGCTGGACGACAAGGTCCTCACCTCCTGGAACGGGCTCATGATCGGGGCGATGGCGCAAGGCTACCAGGCGCTCGGAGACGCCCGATATCTGGAGGCCGCAAAAAAGGCCGCCCGGTTCATCGGGGGAAACCTCACGCGCGCAGGCCGCCTGCTCCGCCGCTGGCGTGATGGCCAGGCAGCCATTGCCGGAACGCTCGACGACTATGCCTATCTCATCAGCGGCCTTCTCCAGCTCGCCGAAAGCGACCCCTCGTTCTATCCGCAGGCATTCAGCCTTCAGCAGATGCAGGACGAACTGTTCTGGGATTCGGCACGGGCGGGCTACTACTACACCGACGGCTCCGACCCGACGGTGCTTGTCCGGACCAAACAGGCCGAAGACGAGGCCGTCCCCAATCCGAATGGCGTGAGCGCACAGAATCTCCTGAAAATCTATCACCTGACTTTTGATGAGAACCTGCGGCGGCAGGCCGGGCGGATGTTCGAGCTTTTTGGCGGACTCGCCATGAAGTATCCGGTCTATTTTGCCGCCCTCGTTCAGGCCTATGATCTGCATGACGATGAGACGAAAGAAGTCGTTATTGCTGGCGAACCGGTGAGTCCCGGCGGCAGAGAACTCATCGACGCCCTGTATTCGGACTTTTTCCCTAACAAGGTGGTGGTGCTGGCCGGCGGCCCGGAAGGGAATACCCCGAAGCTGGCACAGGGCAAAACACCTGTTGACGGGAAACCGGCCGCCTATGTCTGTGCGGGGAACACCTGCCTCAGGCCCGCTACCAGTGCCGCGGAACTTGTCTCGCAGCTCAGGCAGTGGAAGCCGCTGGACATTCCAGCCGCCCCGCCCGGACAGGGCA
>CAZSFB010000141.1:0-7153 GCA_964606035.1 uncultured bacterium
GGTTGGTGTCGAACTGTTCAAGCGCAATCTTGCCGACCTGAATGACAAGCAGGGCATGCTGGCCGAGACCGGCACCATCCGCATTGGCGCCCGCGACAACCTGGTGAAGATCAACGACATCGTGAGCGTCAGTGATTTTTCCGATATCGTGGTGGGTGGATGGGACATCAACCGGATGGACGCCTACGAGGCGGCAAAGTTCGCCCGCGTTCTGGATCCCTCGCTGGTGGACCAGGTGAAGGGCGCACTGAAGGGCCAGAGGGCGATGCCGGGCTACTTCGAGAACGCCTACGTGAAGAACCTGAAGGCCGAGATCCAGATCAAGGCGAAGAACAAGATGGAGGCGGCCAAGCAGATCATGAAGGATATCGAGTCCTTCAAGAGGAAGAACAAGTGCGAACGCGCCGTCGTGATTTATGTGGGCTCCACAGAGCGCTATCATGAGGTGAAGCCGGTGCACCAGACACTGGCGGCCTTTGAGAAGGGCCTCGTAAGCAACTCACCGGAAATCGCCCCCTCGCAGGTATATATCTACGCTGCGTTCAAGTTGGGCGTTCCACACCATAATTTCTCGCCGTCCCAGGGTGCCGAGATCCCGGCGCTCCGGGAACTGGCCGAGAAGAACGGTGTTCCGTTCAGCGGCAATGACGGCAAGACGGGCCAGACCTGGATGAAGTCGGTCATCATGCCGGGCTTCAAGGGCAAGGAACTGCGCATCGCCGGCTGGGCAAGCAATAACTGGATCGGCAACAAGGATGGCCTTGTGCTGGATGAGCCCGGCTCCTTCCAGACCAAGAAAAAGTCGAAGTCGAACCAGGCGGCAAACATCCTGGGTTACGAGATCGAACAGCCCGTGCTCATCAGCTATTACAAGATCGCCGGCGACGACAAACATGCGCTCGACCGCATCGACTTCAAGGGGTTCCTCGGATACCCGATGATCATCGACATCTCGTTCTTCTGCCGTGACTCGATTCTCGCGGCGCCGATGGTCCTTGATCTCGCCCGCTTCCTCGACTGGGCGAAGCGCAAGGAGATGGCCGGTTCCCAGGAGTGGTTGAGTCTCTACTCGAAGAGCCCGATTTCGGTGGCCGAAGGTGTGCCGGTGCAGCACGACTTCTTCATCCAGCGGGAGAAGTTCGAGAACACGATCCGGGAGCTGGTGGGCGCCCCCATCATTACCCACCTCGGAAACGAATACTGGCAGCGGGGAAACTGACTCCCTGGGCGGCGGAGAGGGGGCGCGTGTCATCCGCGCCCCTTTTCTTTAGCATCGGGAGTCCGGAGCCGGGTGGCACAGGGGTTCTGATCCGGCGGAAGCGAGTGAATGGGCCGATTCAGCGACAAGTTCGGGCGCGGTGAGTTTACCACCTCCGTGGAGATCACGATCCCCAAGGGGCCGGATCTGACAAAAACCTATGCCGAGTGCGAAAAATACGTTGCCCGGTTTGATGCACTGAACCTGACAGACTCCCCCATGGCCCGGCTCAAGATACATCCCGGCATGGCGGCTCACCTGATCCAGCAGAAGCTCGGCTGCGAGACAATCATCAACTTCGCCTGCCGTGACCGCAATATGATTGCCATGCAGTCAGACCTGTTCGGGGACGAGGCACTCGGGGTCCGGAACCTGCTTCTGGTCACGGGCGACAAGCCTTCGCTCGGCGATTTTCCGAAGGCCAGGGCGGTTTACGAATTCAACTCCACAAAACTCGCAGCGGCCATCGCCCGGCTGAACCGGGGCGAGGATTTCGAGGGCGGGAAGATCAACCGCCCGACCTCGTTCCGGATCGGTGTCACGGTCAATCCGGCGGCTCCAGACGCGGCGAAGGAGATCGATCAGCTTCACCGCAAGATCGAGGCGGGCGCCATGTTCGTCATCTCCCAGCCTGTTTACTCGAAGAAGGTCATGGACCGGTTTGTGAAATCCATTGAAGGCATTGCGGCGCCAGTGATCCTCGGGATCCTGCCTCTCAAGTCCCACCGGTTCGCCTCGGTGATGAATGGAAAAGTCCCGGAAATCTCCGTGGCGGACGAGACGCTTCAGCGGCTTGCAGCCGCCGGGTCACCGGAAGCCGAAGCCCGGGTCGGCCTGGAGGTTGTCTGCGAAATCGCCGAGCCTGTGCTGAAGCAGTTCCGGGGTCTGCATGTGATGCCCCTGGGAAGCGTCACGAATGCCACCGGGGTTCTCGACCGGCTGAGACTCTGAACAGGTTTTATTTCATCACGGACCGTCGGGGCTGTCATCATCACCGCTGCCGCCGTCGCTGCTATCGGGACTGTGGGCACCTTCTGGTGCTGGCGCGGCGGTTGATCCGTCCGGATCAGGTTGCTTGCGGAGCGCAATCTGCTTGACCATCTTCGGGGAAACCCGGATACCGCTCTTCTGGGCCCGCTTCACATGTTCATCGGCGGCGGCGTCATCGCCCACGTTATAAAGGACGAATGCCATGTTCAGGTTGTTGGACGGATTTTTCGGGTTTATCTCGAGCGCGCGGGTAAGCAGACGGCGGGCTTCGTCCAAATTGCCCGACCGGTAAAACGACGAGCCCATATTGCCGAGCAGCCGGGGGTTATCAGGCTCCAGCGTCAGTCCCTTCTGGTAACGGGCCCTGGCTGATTCCTCGTCACCGGCGAACCGGTAGAAAATGCCCCAGTTCAGGTAGAGATCGGCGGTTGGCTCCAGGTCCTTCTCGCAGCGGGCAAAAAGGGCTTCACCGCGGGCCGTAAGGGCGGGCTGTCCTGCCGTACGGGCACTCGCAGCCTCCATGCAGGCATCGATACCGTACCCAAGGTCATAAGCCTTTTCCAGCAGAGTCAGCTTCAGGCTGAAATCGGCCGTCTTGCCGCGAATCTTCCGGGCAAGATTGTAATAGGAGCGGGGCCCTGCCGGGGTGCGCTGGATGTCGGCGTAAAGCAGCTTGATGGAATTTGACCATTCCCCGTTACGGGCGGTGGTGACCGCGCAGAGACCGAGCAGAACCAGTGCAAAGATGCCGGTGGCGACCATTGCCTGTAGCCGTCCGGTGTGGATCAGGTAGCCGGCGCCGGCCGCTACTCCGCCCGCCAAGATGATAGATGGCAGATACAGCCGGTGCTGGAACGCCACGGCGAGATTCAGGAAAGAACTCTCGACGGCGCTGAAGGCGAGGAAGCCCGCCACAACCATGAACATCCATGGCCGTGTACGGTGGTTCATGCCGGCCCACACGGCTGCGGCAATCCAGGCGGCCCAGGACAGGGCAGTTGTGACCGGTGCAAACAGGTTTCTTGAGGTTTCGATCGTGTATTCCAGGTGGAGACGCTGAAGCAGGGGAAGAGTCCACAAGGATACATAGTGCCAGAGTACACGGCCCTGCGTGAGCATCCGTTCCAGCGAGTTAAAATCACGGTTGTGGAACTGCTCGGTGAGCATCGGCCGGTGCGCTCCGGAGACGTTCAGGTAAAGGCTGTAAAGGACAACACTCCCTGCAACCATCAAGGCAATGACGGCCCAGTTGAGGATTGACATGCGGGTTTCCCGGCGGAAGGCCCATTCATAGACGAGGATGACGGCGGGGACTGTTGCGGTGATCTCCTTGGAGAGGAGCCCGGCGGCAAAGGCTGCCACAACGACCGGCATGAAATACCACTTTCCGGACTCGCGCCACCGGAGCCAGGCCCACAGGCAAATGAAGGAAAACAGTGCCGCCATCACGGCCATCCGCTGCACGGGATAGCTTACTGCCGCCGTTTGCACCGGATTCAGGGCCCATAGTGCGGTCCCGAGTAGGGCGGAGGCGTCACGGAGACTCTCCGACCAGCCTGCCGCATGGAGCCGGAAAAACGCCCGAAGCAGGGTGAATGCCATGATCGTGGCGAGGATGTGCAGGACAATGTTCGTCTTCACGAACGGCTCGGCGGACAGCTTCTTGAAAGTCTGGCCCTTCGCATCGAGTGCAAATGTGAGATACGGCAGCGGCCGGAACTTCGCGGGCGAATCCCAGACAAACTTCTGAAGTCCGCGATTCTTCTCAACCCAGGTCTTCAGGTGCTTGTTTTTCACCAGATTCGGGAGGTCGTCCAGATGGAACGCGCCGGGCAGGACCGGCGTCCAGCAGACGGTTATTGCGATCACCAGGGCGATGATTCCCGCTGGAATGATCCATCTCCTGCCCTCCGGTGATGAACCGGATTCGGAAATCGCTCCGGTTCCACCGTTGACAGCTTCGGGGTCCTGTGGTCTATTCACGTCCGTTTGAGAGGCATTGGAGTCCAAATGAGTACACCTGTTAACGCGCATATTACCGGAGTCGTCTGGAAGATCGTCGTCAAGCCTGGCGACACGGTCAGTGAAGGCCAGGAAGTCGTGATCCTCGAATCCATGAAGATGGAAATGCCAGTCGAAGCTCCGTGCGCGGGGACCATATCGAAAATTCTCGTGAAAGAAAACGATTCTGTGAAGGAAGGCGATCCCGTCGCTGAAATTGACTGAATTTTAATCCAGTAATCCGCCAATCCGTGGCGGTCAGGGCCCGGCCAGTTTCCCACCAGTGGGGCTGGCTGGTTTCTTTTTGGAGTTCGAGAGTTTCTTCATGAACGGGTATAATACCCGGCCAATGATTCAGGCAGCCCTATCGGTTCCACGCCCGGCGGTGGTCATTCCTGTTTTTGAAGACGGTCCGGGCCTTTTTTGCCTGTCGGAAGCACTTCTTTCGGGAACCCTGAGACCTTCGGCGCTGGTTCTGCTTGATTCATCCCGCATGGACACGGTGTGGCGGGACGTGATTCCGGAGGTTGAAAAGGCAGCTCGGGATGCCGGAGTCCGGCCGGTCCTGCGTCGGCTGGAACCGGGCCGGTTCAATCACGGCTGGACACGGAACCTGGGGATTGCGCTTGCGGGGAATCCGTATGTTGCACTCTTCTCGCAGGATGCCATGCCGGAACCCGGCTGTCTGGAAAGTCTCGTGCGCCGTATCATCGCTGATGATTCACTGGCGGGTGTATATGCGAGGCAGATGCCTTTTGCAGAAACATCACTTCCGGTTCGCCGCCGGATCGTTGCCCACTATCCGGAAAAACCGGAATCTACGCCTCTGTCCGGAAACGGCATTGTACGATTCGACAACGTGGCGGCCGTGATCCGGACCCGGGCCTGGGATGAGTGTCCTTTTCCGAGGGTTGAGATCGCCGAGGATATCGAGTGGGCGCGGACCCTTTCGGGCCGGGGATGGAAGTTCGCGTACGAACCGGCCGCGCGGGTGCGCCACGCCCACGAGCTTTCCGCAGCGGCCGATTTCGACCGGAACCGGAAACTGCACCGGCTGCTTGCCCGCCGGTATGGAGTGCGGACGGTCCCGACACTGAGATCGGCTGTCCGCGAGACCCTGGGGCTTGTCTGGCGCCGTGAGCATACTCCGGTGCAGGCCGCCGGCGAAGTGTTCGGGCAGTATCTAGGGGGCGTCGTGGGGACTCTGGAGCGGAACCGGGGTGGCACGTGAAAATCCGCTTTTTCATTCACCAGTTTCTCGATCCCTGGGCGGGCGGAACCGAGGTGTATTGCCATGCACTGGCTTCTGAACTGCTCCAGCGGGGCCATGACGTGGCGGTGGTGAGTGTGGAGCATGACCGGTCCAGGCCGGATTATGGGTGGCGGGAGGCCGTCGTCGCAGGGCTGCCGGTCCGGTTTCTGAACACGCCGTCGCCTGAGCGAACAGGATTCGACAGTTATCACGATGATCCGGTGGCGGATTTGCGAATGTCGGAACTGATCGCCCGCGAGCGGCCGGAGGCTGTTCATGTGCTGCATCTATCGGGCCTTTCGACTGGCTGGCTCACACGTATGCCCCGGCCGGGGCCGTATGTGACGCTGACGCTGGCGGACCACTGGCTGTATTGCCCCCGCGGTCAGCTTCTGGACTCCGGGCTCCGGTCCTGCAGCGGACCGGAATCCTCCAAATGCGCCTCCTGCCTTGGGTTATCGAAAATGGGTTCCCTGCGTCCGTCCCGGTGGGAAAGCGGAACGGCAAGAATCGACAACCGGTGGATATGTATTCGCGGCGCACTGGACCGCGTGGACCGTTTTATCGCCCCCTCAAGGGATATCGGAAGGCGGCACGTGGAGGCGGGGCTGGTGCGGGAGCCTCTGCTGACAATCCAGGACTACGGTTTTGCGATACCTGCCCGGAGCCGTCCGAAAGAGGGACAACGACACCGGCGAATCGGGTTCGTGGGATCGCTCATGTATTCCAAGGGTGTGCATGTTCTTCTTGAAGCCTTTGCCGGGGCGAAACCGGCGGACATGGAACTCCACCTTTACGGGAGATGGACCGACTACCATGGACGCGCCGGCTATCGAGAAAACTGCAGCCGGTGGCTTGGTGACCCGCGGGTGAAAGACCACGGGCCGGTTTCGCATTCGAATATTTCTGCTGTGATGGAAGACCTTGATCTGTTGGCGGTTCCCAGCCTCTGGCCGGAAAACTCGCCGCTGGTGGTGCACGAGGCATTTCTCGCAGGTGTGCCGGTGATGGCCAGTGACATTGGAGGACTGAAGGAGTTGGTCAGACCTGGTGCAAATGGCTGGCTGGTGACACCGGGTGATCCGGTAGCCTGGGGGGCGGCGGTCGCCTCGTGGGCACAAGGGGCGATGACTTTGGTATCCGGTGGCGTTCCGCTACCGGCGTCCGTGAGAACCATCAGCGAGGATGCAGATAGCCTTCTCAGGTTGTATGGGGAGCGTAAACATGCCGCCTGACCGGATCTGTATCGTTGTTCCTGCATTCAATGAGGCACCGCGCATCCGCAGCGTCATTGCGAAAATCCGGGAACGGGTGCCGCAGGCGGCCGTTGTCGTCGTTGACGATGGTTCATGGGACGGCACGGGTGATCTGGCGGAGGCTGCCGGGGTGAAGGTGATCCGGCATGGCCTCAATGCCGGCTATGGTGTGGCTGTCCAGACCGGCCTCAAGTGGGCCCACCGGGAGAATTTCACGATTGCCGTCACCTGCGATGCGGACGGCCAGCACGAACCGGCGGAGATCCATACCCTGTGTGGACAGATGCGGATCTCCGGCGCGGACATGGTGATCGGAACCCGTTATTCCAGTGAACGGCCCCGCTATGACACGTCGCTGGTCCGGAACGCGGGCGCGCAGCTGGTTGCCTGGCTGAC